>JAVBJY010000162.1:0-9175 GCA_031546735.1 Eubacteriales bacterium | reverse complement strand
CGATGAACAAAGTGTATGTGTCGATCGGCACCGTCGTGGCAGATATCAAAAATGTATCGTCTTCCTATAAAGAGGCAAAAATGGCTTTGGAAGTGGGCAAGATTTTTGAAGACGATCGTTCTGTTGTCAACTATGACCAGTTGGGCATTGGTCGGCTTATCTATCAATTGCCCTCCCAATTGTGCAAAATGTTTATCCATGAAGTGCTACACGGCTTGACCATGGATAACTTTGATGACGAAACACTCATAACGGTCAATAAATTTTTCGAGAACAACTTGAATGTGTCCGAAACATCAAGACAGTTGTATATCCACAGAAATACGCTTGTGTATAGACTAGATAAATTACAAAAGATGACAGGTCTGGATTTGCGAAACTTTGACGATGCCATTATCTTCAAAATCACACTTATGGTGAGCAAATACATGAACTTTAAGGATAGTTTTATGTACTAATGCCTGTTTCACTCGAAAGGGAGATAGTTTTGATAGAGCTTAGAAATGTAACAAAGATGTATGAGAACGATGTGCTCGCTCTTGAGAAGATTAACTTGACGATAGACAAAGGTGAATTTGTATTTGTAATCGGCACCAGTGGTTCTGGAAAATCTACCTTGATTCGGATGCTTTTAAAAGAGCTAGAGCCTACAAGCGGGGATATACTGATCAATGGGCAGTCTATTGTGAATTTAAAACATAAGGAGGTGCCGTTTTTAAGACGGAAGATGGGCGTCGTGTTTCAAGATTTTAGACTTCTCCCCAATAAAACCGTGTTCGAAAACGTAGCGTTTGCCATGCAAGTGGTGGAAGCGGCACCCAAAGACATACGGCGAACTGTGCCTGCCATTATCTCGATGGTCGGTTTAAACAGAAAAGCAAGGGCGTACCCAAACCAATTATCGGGTGGCGAACAGCAACGTGTGGCGCTCGCCCGCGCCATTGTCAACAGTCCTCCGATTTTAATTGCAGACGAGCCGACTGGAAACTTAGACCCCGAAACCGCGTGGGAGATTATCAACCTCTTAAAAGACATTAATATGCGGGGGACAACTGTCGTCGTGGCCAGTCACGCCAAAGAAATTGTGGACGTGATGCAAAAGCGCGTCATCGCCCTTCAAAAAGGCGTCTTGGTGCGAGACAGCATGGAAGGCAGGTATGACCATGAGGATTAGATCGGCCAAAAGGCACGTGCAAGAAGGCGCAAAAAATCTATTTCGAAATAGGCTGATGTCACTGGCGTCTATCATCACGGTATCGGCCTGTTCGTTTATCTTTATCATTTCTTTTTGCTTGCTCATTAACCTAAACTATATATTAAAGCAAATTGAATCAACCATCGGTATATCGGTTTTTATACAAGACGACCTCTCTGCCAAAGACGTAGAGAGCCTGATGCAAGAAATTTCAAAGATCCCTCATGTCACAGCCGCCAAATATATATCGGCAGACGAAGCGTTGGCAAAGGTGCGAAACCAGTGGGGCAACCCCAATATTTTTGTAGGCATCGAAAACGATAACCCATTGCCACGTTCTTTTGAGCTTAGCCTAGATGGTGCGAAATATCAAGGCAGTGTCATCCAAGCGTTAGACGCATTTAAAGGCAAGGGCGTCGAAAACATTCGACACGCCAAAGAAGAATCCGATTTTTTATTGGCACTGAACACAGGTCTTCGTGTTTCGGCTGTTGTTTTGATTGTTGTTTTGGGCGCCATATCCATCGCCATCATTATGAATACAATCAAAATCACCGTGTATATCAGAAAAAATGAAATTAATATTATGAAATATGTCGGGGCAACCCACAGGTTCATACTGTGGCCGTTCGTGGTGGAAGGCGTGATCATTGGTCTCATTGGTTCGGCGATACCGGTTATTTTATGCTTTATGGGCTACGATAAGTCTGTCAGCATTATTTATGAGAAATTATTCGTTATCCAAAATTTGGTGAAGTTCAAAAGTGGAGCAGAGGTATTTTCTGTTGTGATGCCTGTCACACTCATCATCGGCACCTTGATCGGAACAATTGGAAGCGTCACGTCCATTCGCAAATATTTAAAGGTGTGACAGAGAAAAGGAGGCAGTCGGCTTGAGAAGAATTGTCGTAGGGTGCTTGGTGCTTGTCGTTATTTTAGCGAACTTTGCAACCGCTTACGCAAAACCCATTACCGATTTAACAAAAGAACGCAACCAAATTAAAAATGAAAAAAATCAAAAGCAACAAGACCTGAAAAATACCCAGTACGAGAAAAATCGTATCGAGCAAGAAATCAATGCGATTGACATAGAACTAGAGACAGTCACAAAAGAAATCGATAGACTGACCGCCGAATCCGAGAAAACCCAACAAAATTTAGACAAAACCGAAGGCGAATTGCACGTGGCAACAGAGGATAAAGACAGCCAATACGAGACATTAAAAGCCCGCATGCGTGTGATGTACGAAACTGGCTCCATCGGATATTTAAAAGTCATATTCGAATCAGACGGTTTCTCGGATTTTTTAAACAGGGTGGAGTACATCAACCGTATCATGCAATATGACCAAAAGGTGCTCACAAGGTACCAACAAACAGAAGCGACGATTGCAGAGAAGGTAAAACAAATTGAACAAGAAAAATTGGACTTGCAAGTCATCACCAACCAACAACAAGCAAAACAGGGGTCATTAAACGCAAGCATTGATTCGAAGAGCGACTTGATTCTAAAGTTATCAAAAGAAGAGAAGAATGTAAACGACCAACTGGCACAGCTTGATAAAGAAGAAAATGACATTTCGGCGCTCATAAAAGAAGAACAGCGGAAAGCGGCAGCGGCCGCAGCGGCTGCGGCTGCCGCCGCCAATGCCGCCTCCAGAAAAACCTATGCCTATACGGGTGGACGCTTGCAATATCCTGTGCCAGCTTATGCAGGTGCGGCAGTTAATTCGCCCTATGGGCCAAGAAAGAGCCCGATATCTGGCAAGCAAGAGTTTCATACGGGGGTCGACTTAAAGGCGACATTTGGTACAAACATCGTGGCCGCAGAAAAAGGAACTGTTATTTTTTCGGGTAAAAAGAACGGCTATGGCAATACTATTATCATCGACCACGGCAACGGGATTAGCACCTTATACGCGCATAACTCGAGTCTGGTTGTGCCTGTGGGTGCCGAAGTATCTCGCGGTCAGGTGGTCGCAAAGGCCGGAAGCACAGGGTATTCGACAGGTGTCCATCTCCATTTTGAAGTGCGGGTGAACGGTGCCCATACCAACCCGCTCCCTTATTTGACAAAGTAGATCGTGAGATTTTCTAAGGAGGTTTTTTGATGGAACAAGTGATCAAATGTGGACAATTATATTTAGAAGATTGCGTACTGACCAATGTTGACCTGATCGTAGAGGATGGCTTGATTAAGAAAATCGGCGAAGGGTTGTCGCAGGGTGACCATGCATGCATTGACCTTTCTTCCTACAAGGTGGTTCCGGGGCTGATCGATACCCACGTCCATGGTGGAAACGGCGTTGACGTGATGGACGGTACGTATGAAGCCATTTCTGAACTGTCTAAATTTAAAGCAAAAGAAGGCGTTACCTCGTTCTGCCCGACCACCGTGACCACGTCCATTGAAAAAACAAAGGCAGTCATACAAAATGTGAACGATGCCATGGCAAAAGGACTGGAGGGCGCCAAGGTGCTTGGCGTTTTTTTAGAGGGGCCGTATATCAATAAAGAGTTTAAAGGGGCGCACCCTGAAAATTTTATCAAGGAGATCGACATGGAAGAGATTGCCTCGCTGATCGCGTGTGGCAATGTGATTTCGATGATTGTAGCACCCGAAAAGGAACAGGCTACGGAAGCCATTCGCTATTTGACCTCGAACCATATCCATGTATCACTGGGGCACTGTGCCGCTGATAAGGACGATGTGGATCACGCCGTATTGGCAGGCGCATCGATTGCAACCCACACATACAATGCCATGAAAGGGTTCACCCACAGGTCGCCCGGTACCGTAGGCGCGGTGCTGACGAACCCCTCCATTTATTCTGAAATTATTTGTGACTTGATACACGTAAACCCCACAGCCATTAAAATTTTAATTCGTTGCAAAGGGCTTGACAAGATTATCCTTATTACCGACTGCATGATGGCAGGAGGGCTAGCGGATGGTCACTATAACCTAGGCGAATTGGCTGTTGTTGTTAAAGATTCGGTTGCAAGAATTGATAATGGCGCGCTTGCAGGCAGTACGCTTTCGCTCATGCACGCCGTGCAAAATATGACGACGGTGATGGGCGTCGATTTACGTGATGCGCTTAACATGGCGACGATTAACCCGGCGAGAGCCTATGGATTAGACGACAAAATCGGTAGCATCAAAGAAGGCAAAATCGCTGACTTGGTCGCCATTGACGATGATTTTCAGGTGCAGTTTGTCATGGTGAATGGCGTTACCTTGTAACGATTAATGCTTTACAAAAAGGAAGGACGAAATGGATACTGCCTCACATTTTAATGGGGCGCAGGTATCATGCCGTCCTTCCTTTTTATTTTATCCCTAAGTTCGCACATATTACTTGTTTTCTGCGTGGTAGTCCTTTACAATAATAGTAGTATTAATATACAAGAATGGGAGGGCACATGATGAAACAAATGTTGATGGAAAAATTTATAGAGATATTCGGTGACGATGCAAACGCACAGCTTTATTTTGCGCCGGGTCGCGTCAACTTGATTGGCGAGTACACGGACATAACCGGTGGCTACGTATTCCCTTGTGCGTTGACGCTCGGCACGTATGCGGTTGCCAGAAAAAGAAACGATACAAAGTTACGCCTATACTCTATGAATTTTGACGAGTTGGGTGTACTTGACGCGTCAATCACACATATCCAATATGACGAGGCATGTGGTTGGACGAATTATCCAAAAGGTATCCTATGGACGCTACAAGAAAAAGGCTACGAGGTGCAAAGCGGACTGGATGTGTTGTATTTCGGAAACATTCCGAATGCGTCGGGGCTGTCGTCGTCTGCCTCCATTGAGGTGCTGACGCTCTACATCTTGAATCGTCTCTTTGCCTTAAACATCGAACCAAAAGAGATGGCACTTCTTGCCCAATACTCCGAAAACCATTTTAACCGTGTCAATTGTGGCATCATGGATCAGTTTGCCATTACGATGGGGAAGAAAGACAACGCGGTGTTCTTAAATACGTCCGATTTGTCCTTCGAATATGCGCCACTTCAATTAAATAACATGAAAATTGTCATCTTGAATACAAATAAAAAACGAGGTCTGGCCGACTCAAAATACAATGAGAGACGTGCAGAATGTGACGAAGCGCTTTCAGACTTGCAGGCGATTATGGATATTCACTCTCTGGGCGAGTTGACAGAAGACCAGTTTGAACAACATAAGAGTGCCATCAAAAATCCGATCTGCGCAAAACGTGCCAAGCACGCCGTATACGAGAACAGGCGCACACAAAAGGCAGTGCAAGCACTCAAAAATCATGACATTCACTTATTCGGGTCTCTGTTGGCGGCCTCCCATCATTCGCTTCGCGATGATTTTGAGGTGTCGGGTATCGAGCTTGACACGTTGGTAGAAGCGGCTTGGAAGCAAGACGGTGTTTTGGGTGCCAGAATGACCGGTGCTGGGTTTGGCGGCTGTGCAGTGAGCATTGTGGAGACAGATTGTGTGCCAGCGTTTATCAAAAATGTAGGCGAAATTTATGAACAAAAAATTGGCTATGCGGCAGATTTTTATGTGGTAGAGGTTGGCGGCGGGCCAGCGGTATTATAAATTAGAAGTGAATAGGAGGAAATACAAAATGAGGATTTTGGTATTGGGTGGTGCAGGGTACATAGGGTCACATACGGTATACGAACTTATCGACCGTGGTGACGAGGTGGTCATCATAGACAATTTAGAGACAGGGTATAAAGCGGCGATCCATCCGTCGGCTACATTTTATGAGGGCGACATACGTGATTTTGATTTTTTAAATCGCGTATTTGGGCAAGAGAAAATCGATGCGGTGATTCATTTTGCGGCAAACTCCCTTGTGGGGGAGAGCATGACGAATCCGCTGAAATATTATGACAATAACGTATTGGGCGCGAAGGTGTTGTTGCAAGCAATGCTTGCCCACGATATGAAAAAAATTGTGTTTTCCTCCACGGCGGCGACGTACGGTGAGCCTGAACGAATCCCGATTTTAGAATCGGATCGAACCGAACCGACAAATCCATACGGCGAAACAAAGTTAGCCATGGAAAAGATGTTTAAATGGACAGATGTAGCCCACGGCTTGCGGTATGTGTCGCTTCGGTATTTCAACGCCTGCGGTGCCCATCATAGCGGGCAGATTGGCGAGGCGCACAAGCCCGAAACCCACTTGATTCCCCTCGTTTTGCAAGTGCCTAACGGCCAAAGAGAGGCGATTTCTGTGTATGGCGACGACTACGATACGAAGGATGGCACCTGCATACGAGACTATATTCATGTGACAGATTTGGCCAGTGCCCATATATTGGCGGTGGACTATTTAATGAAGGGCAACAAGAGCGATATTTTTAATTTAGGCAACGGCGTCGGTTTTACGGTGAAAGAAGTGATCAACCAAGCTGAGAAGGTTGTGGGGCGACCTATCAAGTCGGTTATATCGGCAAAACGCCCGGGTGATCCGGCACAGTTGATTGCATCAAGCGAAAAAGCCATGCATATTTTGGGCTGGAAGCCGACATACAATCGCCTTGACAAAATCATCGAATCTGCATGGAATTTTCATAAAAATCACCCCAATGGGTACGACAAAGAAGGAGGGCAATGAGATGAACGAGAGGATATTTGGTGAAACAAAAGACGGCGCTGTCGTGAAAGAATATCGTCTGCAAAATCGTCACGGAAATTTTGTTACCCTTTTAAACTATGGCGCGACCATTACCTCTATTGTGGTGGGCACAGAGAAGGGCACGCCGACTGACGTGCTTCTCGGCTACAAAACCATTGCAGAATACGAAGACAACGACGGATACTTGGGTGCGGCGATTGGTCGGGTGGGAAACCGAATTGGCGGCGCGGCGTTTGTTATGGACGGCGTGCGGTATGAGGTGGCCAGCAATGACGGGCACAATCATCTTCACGGCGGGAGAAAAGGATTTGACAAGCGGATATTTTCCGTATCAGAGGACGCGGGCGAGAATGGCTTGCGATTTTCTTACACATCGGAAGATGGGGAGGAAGGGTATCCGGGGCAGTTACGCGTGTCCATTTTGTACACGTTCGACGACGATAATCGGTTGTCGATTGCCTATGAAGCGGTTGGCGACAAAGATACGCCTGTCAACCTGACCAACCATGCCTATTTTAATTTGTCCGGCGAAGCAGACGGCAGTATTCGTGAGCATCGGTTGCAAATTCTTGCCTCCCAGTTTACAGAGATTGATGACGCTTGTCTGTCGACAGGTGTCATACAAGCGGTGGAGGGAACGCCGTTTGATTTTCGAAAGCCAACCACCATTGGCGAGAACATGCAGATGCAGAACATACAAATCGCATGCGCCGGGGGTTTTGACCACAATTTTGTGTTAGACGGTCACGGATTTCGGAAGGTGGTTCGGCTCCATTCTGATAAAACAAACATTTCGATGGACGTGTGGACGGATAAGCCGGGCATACAATTTTACAGCGGCAATTTTTTAAGCGGACATAAAGGGAAGTCGGGCAGACCATATGAAAAATGGTCTGGATTGTGCTTAGAGACACAATATTTCCCCAATGCACTGGCAAATCCGCACTTTCCTTCACCGGTTTTAAAAGCAGGGCAGGTGTACCATTTTACGACGGCCTACGTATTTTCGTAATATATCCAAACAGAAAGAGCGGCGTGGTATATGCGGCTCTTTCTGTTGCCATTCTGTTTATGGTCCTGTAACTCATGTTGGATTATCTGTATGCATTTTATCTATGCCATCATACGCCTATATTGAAGAGATTTTTGTAAAATACTTATCATCATCATTACTAAATATTTGTGCAGGTAAGTTTATTGTGTCATATGCTCTTGCAAAGAAGTAGATTGAAAAAATTTCTAATGAAAGGCGTACACACCTTGAAAGTAAGTCGTCTAAAATTACCTCTTCTATATAGTCTCCGTGCGCTAATTTGTTGCGCGTCTTAACTATCATATCGATTGTAGCTTTATCAAATCTTCTGATTTTAGACTCAACAAAATTTAATTTTTTGCAGTCACTTTTTGATAGAAAATTATTGGTAATGTCAATAGTCCCATCCATTTGAGAGTAAGCAATATTTTTTCCATACATAGGAACAAAAAACATAAATGATAATACCTGACTTGAAAATTTAAATTTGTTATTAATCTCATCATTACTGCAGCCATTTTCATTGTCCAATTTTATATACAGTGACTGCTCTTCAGTAAAATATTTATAAGTACAATCAAGAAACTTAAAACAAGTACCATTTCTAATGCTTAATTTAATATCAAAGAACTCTTCATATCTGTAAAATCATAGATAACATAATAAATCAATATAGTAACCTCCGACGTATATCAATCTGCGTATTACATAAAAGTTGTTAGCTAAAATAATAGGATACATGACATAGTAGATACCCTTTTGGGATAAAATTTCAACTCACCTTGACAACCCAGGTTTAATATACTAAAATTAAGACATAATAAACGAGAAGGTGCGTCAACACCTTCCCATTTATAGCACAAGCCGCTTAAAAGGCGGTTAGGCTGGCTTATATTTTGAGTTTATACAAAAAATAACCGCTTACCCTTGGCATATGGGGCGGTTATTTTTTTGTATTTTTATATGTCAAGAACGCAATCAAAACAGATGCGATTGTTAGAATCAGATAAATGGATTCAAAAGTTGACATTTTGGCTACACCTCCCTTCTAGTTGGATTCAATCAATCCTCCCTTTGGGTCGCAAGCCTAACAAAAAAACGCCCTTATGCACTTGTGCTTGTCTACAATTATAACGAATCATTTAATTGTTTGCAACCAACAATTCTACAAAATCCTTCAAAACCATATACATACTGTGCGCGGCAAAACGGGCGACATACATCTTGTCGCCATTTTTGCCGCGCTTTCCTTCAAATCATAACATCGGACAATTCGATCTGTATAATGTTTTCGGAGTACATG
>JAVBJY010000176.1:0-4393 GCA_031546735.1 Eubacteriales bacterium | reverse complement strand
AAACATCAAGCTTGGCATTTGTGGCGAGCATGGCGGCGACCCTTCTAGTATCGATTTCTGCCATAGAGTTGGTCTTCACTATGTTTCTTGTTCTCCTTACCGTGTGCCGATTGCAAGACTGGCGGCAGCACAAGCGGCGATTAAAAATAGATAGTAAAACCGTGGGCGCTGCCCACACCTGCGAGCCCTTTGTAAAGGGCTCGACCCCAAACTTTATACGGGGCAATGGTTTCAACAGTGATAAAAAAGAAAAAGAACAGCTCATCCATTTAAAGTGGATGAGCTGTTCTTTTTCTTTTTTTGCTACTATTATTGAATCACTCTAGCGGCTGTTACATATGTTCTGATGCTGTACGCATCGTTTAAGTTGCTGATAACAACGGCCCAAGACTTGCCGTTTGACGAATGAATGTATTTTCCTTCGCCTATGTATAAACCAACATGAGAAATCGCGCCGTTGTTTGCGCCTTCCGTATCAAAGAACACGAGGTCGCCGGGAAGCAACTGTGATTTGTCAACGGTGGTGCCGTTTCGAACTTGGTCTCTCGAACTGCGGTTTAAGGTGATGCCATTGTCTTTAAACACAGCATATGTAAAACCAGAACAGTCTACCCCCACACCGAGCTTAGCTTGTCCATATGCATATGGTGTGCCGAGATATTTTTTCGCATATTCAATAATTTGATCGGCCTTAGAAGAAACTTGGTTTGCAGGCTTTTGCCCCTCTTTTAAGAGGATAAAGTCACTGCTTAAATACCCGATGGTGCCGTCGTCGAGTTTCGCCTTCACCCAACCATCTGTCACTTCTAAAACATCAACGGCTGTACCGTTGTAGAGCGAGTTGATCACGGCGCCATCAGGGGATGGTTCTTTTCGTACGTTTAAGCCACCTGCGCAATTAATGAGGGCGTATGCCTTAGAAACGGATTCGTTTGCGACAGGTACAGAAGGCACATAGGCCGACAAATTGCTACTGATAAACTGTTTATGGATATAGAGCTGTTGCCCTTCGTAATCGATGATGCACCAGTCACCCGCCATGCCTTTAATGGCAACCTTTTGCCCGTTGTTAAAAACAGTGGCAATGGAAGCAGTATTGGAGGGGCTTGTCCGAACATTAACGCCATCATCTGAAACGACGGCATCTGCTTGGTCAAGAGAGACAAGCTGACGAGAGACATACGCCTGTTCGTCGTTGTTGATGGCGATTTTAAACCATCCACTTTCTTCTGAAATAATATGTACGACATCCCCTTGATTTAAGGTTGAAACAATTGGTGCTTCTGATGAACCACTCATGCGAACATTCACATCGGTGCCATTAATTTTCCCAAGGTTGTCGGCAAAAACAAAGGAGACGTTCAGAACTGAAAATACGATAGAAACACCGACAATTTTTTTTAAGCTACGACTAAAATTCATATACGAATACCCTCCGAAATAATAAACATAACATCAACAAATATTACAGAATTATTACGAACTTATTATAAGGGAAGACACCACTATTTGTCAATCGTTATAAAGAAAAATTTGGATATTCTTGTTGACTCTGGTTGCTACGCCACTTTAGGGCAGAAATTATGGCGCTTCTGCGCCTAAATTGTATCGTGCCGTAGAATTGTCGTGTTTGCGCCGTGCTTTTGCTTTTTATGTTTTCAGAATATAAATCTTATGATATAATATTTTGAACTCTCTCGCCCCGCGTGTATGGGGGCAGAGCGAGCCATGATTCATGGTACAGGGGAGGCTATTCATGAAAAACAAAGTAAATTGGCCAAAGGTTTGGCGATGGTTTACACTTGCATTTTTTGCGGTGTGTTGGATTGTGCTTGTCTTTTATATGCGGCTTTCGGAGTGGGTTTTGGTGCCGGTATATGTGGCCTATCTTGTCGTCTGTTTGGTTTTATATCGCGGCTATGTGTTGGGCACGATCGGCAATTTTTTTCTTATGGTTGGTCGCTCAGACAAGGCGTTTGCCTACTATGAAAAGGCTGTGAAGCGAAACACCACAAATGTATTTTGCCTCTACAACTACGCCATCGAAATTTTAAAAGAGGGAAACACCACCGACGCCCTTGCCCACCTAACCCGCGCACGAAAGCTCAATGCGAACCTCATCATGGAGAAAAATATCATTTTGGCCATGGGGAGCTGTTACTGGGTACAAGACAACATCGACAAAGCCATCGAGACGCTTGAAGGGTTAAAGAGAGACTACAACTACATCAACGCCCATGTCCTCACCACTCTTGGCTATTTTTATTATTTAAAAGAAGAGGATGCAAAGGCACTCGAATATTCTGAGCAAGCACTAGATGACGAGCCTGAACACGCCCCCGCATGGGACAACATCGGGCAGATCCATTTTCGACAAGGGGATTTAAAAAAAGCACGAGAGGCTTTCGAAAAAGCGCTCTCCTACAAACAAACAATGGTCGACAGCATTTTTTTTATGGGTCTTATTTGTGAACAAGAAGGCGACATAGCGTCCGCCAACCAATACTTCAAACGGGCGGCGGCGTGCCCGCTCTCTGCCTTAAACACCGTGACGAAAGAGCAAATTGATAGCAAATGCCGCAATAGAGAGAAGTAAGAGACGTGGACATACGCAAAAACACCGCCGAAGACTCATTTGACATGCTTTTCTACAACATAACAACCGTCACCCTGCATGAAGAGCCGTATGTGCGCCCCCACCAATATGTGGGCGTACAAAATGGCAAAATCGTGTATGTGGCAAATACACCACCTGCACAACCCGCCACGCGCTCGTTTGACGGGCAAGGCAACGTGCTCATGCCGGGGCTGATCAACACCCACACCCATCTTCCCATGACACTTTTGCGCGGCTATGCAGATGACTACGATCTACGCACGTGGCTGTTTGATTACATTATGCCCGCCGAAGCAAAACTTGATGAGCGGGCGGCCAAAGCCGGTGCTCTTTTGGGCATCGCAGAGGCGTTGGCATCTGGCACAACGTCCGTATCCGACATGTATTTTTTAAATATTGGCGAAGCGGCCATCGAGACTGGCATCAACGCGAATATTTCCAGCGATTGTCGATTGCAAGACGGCGGGTTTGATTGGCAGACCAATCCGTCTGCCCGTAACCTGCGCGAAATGGTCGAAAGGTGGCATGGATACGACGACGGGCGTATCTTTGTCGACGCGTCGATCCACGCCGAGTATACGTCCAATGAACAACTGTGGACGCCTGTTGTCGACTACGCAAAAAAAATGGGCATCGGCATGCATTTGCATTTGTCTGAAACGCAATCCGAAAATGAAGCGTGCAAATCAAGAAACGCTGGTCTCACGCCGACAGACGTGTTTGCCGAAGCCGGTGTATTTGATGTGCGAACGACAGCCGCACACGGTGTTTTCTTATCCGATCACGACATGGACGTTTTGGCTCAAAAAGACGTATCCGTCGCCAGCAATCCTGTCTCTAACCTGAAACTTGCCTCAGGCGTGGCACCTGTCGTGGCGATGCTCAAAAAAGGCATCAACGTGACACTGGGCACAGACGGCACAAGTTCCAACAACAACTTGGATATGTTTGAAGAAATGAAGCTTTGCGCCCTCTTACAAAAGGCAGAAAGCAAAGATGCCTCCGTCATGGCCGCCGCGGAGGTGTTAAAAATGGCGACCGTCAACGGCGCAAAATCCCAAGGGCGTGCCGACACCGGCTACATCGCCGTCGGTGCCTACGCAGACCTTATTGTCGTCGATTTTACGAAGCCCCATATGATGCCGTGCCATGATGTGCTGTCTCAGCTTGTGTACGCGGCAAGCGGCGCAGACGTGCGTCTTACCGCGGTACGGGGCAAGGTGCTCTATGAAGATGGTCATTTTACAACCATTGACCTGACGGCGGTGCAAAACGAAATAGAACACTACGCCGTTCCTTTGATCAAACAGACAGACCTTTAGACAACATACCGATTTTGTCCTACATTCTAATCCGACGCATCCTACAACACACACATCGTCATCCCAAACAAAGGAGAATCTCATGCGCTACAGAGTACTGGCACAACTAGAACAAACAAAAGACTATATTTCTGGTGAACGTTTAGGGGATTTGTTTGAAGTTTCCCGTTCGGCCATATGGAAATCAATTGTGCACCTAAGAGAAGAGGGATACAACATCCGCTCTACTACAAACAAGGGGTATATTCTACTCGAAAACGAGAGTGATATCATCAACCGCTACGAGCTACAAAAGGAGTCGGCTTGCCGTTATATGGGCAAAACCGTCTGCTGCTATGATACGCTGCCCTCGACAAACGATGAGGCAAAAAGACTGATCCGCGAAAAAAATGTAGACGAAGGCACCGTCGTTGTCGCCCTCAGCCAGACCGAAGGGCGCGGGCGATTGGGCAGA
>JAVBJY010000028.1:0-15477 GCA_031546735.1 Eubacteriales bacterium | reverse complement strand
ATCCCTTGCGGTTGTAGCCATTTGAGGGAATGTGACTAGCATTCTCTCATTTATTATACTTTGATTATAGCGATTGTATACGACGTTGTCAAATGATTTTCATAGTATCTTTTTTAATTTTATGTTGTTACAAAAATCTTTCTTGAAACCTCTTTGGTTTTCGCCGCCACCTCTTCAATCGGCTGCATGCCATCAATTCTGTACACCTTATACCCTTGCGCTTCAAACCAATTTAAACCGGGCTCTGTAATGTTTTGATATTCGGCGACGCGTTTTGTAAATGTATCCTGGTTATCGTCCGAGCGAGGCTTGCGGCCTTGGCGAATATCATCCATGACTCTCTTTTCAATTCTTTGCCAAATCACGTCTTTGTCCGCTTCGTAGACAATCATGCCCCGAAATTTAATTAAATCCATTTTAATTAATTCATGCAGCAATTCGGCTTGGCCTAAACTCCGCGGGAAACCGTCATAAATCCCCTTTGGTGTTGCCATCAACACCCGAATGATGATATCGAGTGCAATTTGGTCATCAATCATCTTGCCGTCGATATTGACCGAATGCATGATTTCTTTATTCTGTGCAACAGCCGGTAGAAGATATTTCGAAATAACTTGATGAGGGATCCTCAGTTGGTTTGCCATCAAGTTTGCCTGGGTGCCCTTACCGGCACCAGGAAATCCAGAGTAACAAACCATTTCGGGTATAAAAAAATCACTTTTTAAATTTCGCGCCAAATCCAACCACTTTTCTAAACGCTCCACAACTAGCCCTCCTTCAACTATCAAGAATTTGATTAATATTGGTTTTTGTTATAACAATATTATACTGCATAATGGATGAAAGTTCAAAAAAAGTTTTCCATGCCCACGCCTGTGTTTGCACGCCGCGTAGAGCCTGGCGTGCGCTTGACAAAATGGCGTAAATACACTATACTTCTCCCAGTTTTATACGATATTATTCATAAAAAAGTTTGCAAAGTAAACTTTTAACCGCTGTTTCTGAAGCACTTTCCTAACAGATCAAAAAGGGGGATTTTTGTTATGTCTAAAAAAAGCATGTGGTCGTTGCAGTTTTCGACGGCGGCACTGGTGCTAATCCCGACGGCAGTCGGCATTAATTACATCGGAAAATTTTTTGCAGGTCTGCTCAAGTTACCACTATGGGTAGATTCGATCGGCACAGTGTTGGCGGGGATGTTGGCTGGCCCAATCATCGGCGCTCTATCTGGCTTTATCAACAATATTATCTACGGCTTGACCGCCGACCCAATTTCGTTTGTCTATGGCATCACCAGTGTCATCATCGGCATGGTTGCGGGCGTTATGGCGCGTAAGGGCTACATCAAAAGTTTATCATCGGCTTGTGTCATCGGCCTTGTGATGGGCTTAGTCGCGGCTGTTGTGTCGACACCCCTTAACGTAATCTTCTGGGGTGGAACAACCGGCAACTTTTGGGGCGACGCGCTTTTTGCTGTTGTGCTGAACAGCACAAAATCGTTATGGATCGCCTCGTTTTTGGATGAAATCGTCGTCGATTTGCCAGACAAAGTGGTGACGGTGTTGCTTGCATTTGCGATCTATAAGGGTTTGCCAAAAACGTTGACGCAACTGTTTCAGTCGGACGACGAAATAGAAAAGATATCGTAACAAACATAGGAGACACCGGGATGAAAGCATTTAGTCTATACGTGGATAAAAAAACATTTGTACATCAATGGGATACGATAACAAAGATTTGTTATATTGTGTGCGTGTGTGTTTTACCGGCGATAGGCAGGGGGCTTTGGGTGTCTTTTTTTTGTATCGGGTTTAGCGTTTTTCTTCTTTTATGTGCGGGTGTGTTCAGGTCTACACTGCGCATTTATGGGTTTGTTTCGCTTATTCTCCTGACTGTCGTCTTGATTCAAGGTTTGTTTTGGATCAAAAATGAGACGTTGGCCTTTCACGTGCTGGGGCTTTCCTTCTACAAAGAGGGGCTTTTAAAAAGTTTACATATTGTGCTTCGCGTGCTCAATCTTGTCAGTTCGTTTTTGATCTTGATGTTTACGACGAAGCCGTCAGAACTGGGCGAAGATTTGATCAAGGCGGGTTTGTCGCCGCGCATGGGGTATGTTATCGTTTCTGTGTTTCAAATCATCCCGCAGATGATGGCGACGATCGATACGATTGTGGATGCACAACGTTCGAGAGGCCTAGAGACCGAAGGGAGCGTCCTCGTGCGGGCGAAAGCCTTTTTGCCGCTCTTGGTACCAGTCGTGATCAATTCTTTTAACAACACAAAAGAGCGCGCGATGGCGCTTGAAGTACGCGCGTTTAGCGCCCGAAACAAAAAGACATTTATTCATGAACGAGAGCCACTAAAATATGTAAAGGCACTACGGGCGATGATGGCACTGGTTGTACTTGTGGTGCTTTTGGGGAGGATTGTGTGTGGCTAAAATTGTAGTGAAGAATCTGAAATATAAATATCCCGCCACGACAAAACTGGCCCTTGACGACATATCGTTTGAGATAGGCCAAGGGGAAGTGGTCGGCATAATTGGCCAAAATTTATCGGGCAAGTCGACGTTGTGTCAAGCGTTGGTCGGGCTGGTGCCGCATTTTTACCGCGGCGGATACGGCGGAACGGTTGTGGTGGATGGGCTTGTGGTCGGCGAGACCGAAATAGGCGAAATGTCAAAAAAAGTAGGGCTTGTCTTTCAAAATCCGTTTACCCAAGTGACAGGGTCTAAGATGACGGTGTTTGAAGAAGTGGCGTTTGGTCTCGAAAACATGGGCATGCCGCCGGGGGAAATGAAACAACGAACAGCCGACGCACTTCATTTGCTCGACATTTATAAATTGAAAGATAAAAATCCCTTTGACTTATCTGGCGGGCAGATGCAACGCATGGCCATTGCCGGTGTCATTGCGATGCAGCCGGAGGTCATTGTGCTAGACGAACCGACGTCACAGCTAGACCCGCAAGGAGCCCATGAGGTTTTTCAAGCCATTAGAAGTTTAAGCGCCGCAGGCATGACCGTCGTCATGGCAGAACACAACATGGAGCGGTTGGCGGCCTTTTGTGACAAGATGATTGTGCTAAAAGAGGGCAGGCTGATGGCGTTCGATTCGCCAGAGCGGATTTTTTCGGGCAATCCGATGCAAGAATGGGGCATACCGGCACCCGTTTATACACGTATATGCAAACAACTAAGTGTAAAGGCAAAAGACTCGTCCTACCCTCCCATTACGATGGAACAGGCGTGTGTGGCGCTGGGTGAGCTGTTCACACAAAATACAAAACCTGTGGGAGATAGAGGATGATTGACGTACAACACGTGCACTTCTCGTATGACGGAAAGACGGAGGTGCTAGACGATATTGATATACGCTTTGACACCCGCCCCACGGCCATCATTGGGCAAAACGGATCAGGCAAGACAACGCTTGTCAAGTTGCTTAAAGGTTTGTTAAAGCCAAGCACTGGTACCATCATAATCGGTGGCGAAAACATCCAAAGAAAGAGCGTAGGTGCGCTGTCCAAGCAAGTGGGGCTTGTATTTCAAAATCCAAATGACCAACTGTTCAAGTCGACGGTATTAGATGAGGTGATGTTTGGCCCACTCAACATCAAGATGGGGCAGAAGGAAGCAAAGACGCGGTCTGAAGATGCACTGCGCATCGTAGGGCTCTACGACAAAAGACATCTAAACCCCCACGATATGACCATGTCTGAAAAGAAATTGGTTTGCATCGCCTCTGTGCTCTCGATGGATACCGACGTCGTGATTTTAGATGAACCGACCATCGGGCAAGATTTTCAAGGCAAAGAAAAAATCAAAGGCATTGTGCAATATTTAAAGAACAATGGCAAATTGGTCATTGCTGTGATCCACGACATGGATTTTGTAGCGGAGGCATTTACCCGAGCGATTGTGCTATATGAGGGCAAGGTACTGCTCGATGGTCATACGAGAGAGGTATATGCATCTCGTGACTTGCTGTTTAAGGCTCACGTAGAGCCGCCGTCGATTGCCAAGCTTTCTCATGCGATTGGTCTTTTGGAGACATGCTTAACAGAAGATGAATTTATCGCGTGCATGAAAAAGGATGGTCTTTGTTCTTAATCCTGTGTGGCGTATAATATACTGTAGAATGGGTGTTGCCCTGCAACCCACACGCCACTATTAGAGCCTGTTTAATATCTCCATTGTTAGAAGTAAGTGAGGTTTGTCCGTGATCATCAAAACTGTTAAATTAAAAAATATCATTTATTACGCCCTATGTGCGGTCATCATCGTCTTGTTTGTGTACCTGTTGTTTTTGGTGTTTTTAGGTGGAAAGATGGACGCCGACAAACACAAAAAGCAATTTGTCGGGGCAGAGGGTTATACATATGTGTTGTACGAAACGAAACCGCGGAAGAAGGCCGACGACGGCTTTTTTAAGTCTGTGTCGATAAAGTTTGAAGATATCGTGTCTCGTGTGTTGCCCAACACGGAAAAGCACGGCGGCAAGGAAGGTGACGACAAGGTCGTTGCCGAAACAGAGCCTAAAGTGCCGGAAGTGATCAACGAAGTGGTGTTGGAAGAACAGTTTATTCCGACGTTTCAAAATGTGCGTAGCTTAACGACGATGCAAGATTTGATCAAAAACATATACACAATCGATCGGGCGGCGTACGTCACCATCAACGATTTGGACATCGATACACTGGTGGGCATGAACTTGAAAGCCGATCTCCATTCCAAGCAGCCGAAGGTGCTAATCTTTCACACCCATTCGCAAGAAACGTTTAAAGACAGCCGAGAAGGGGTAGAGGATGACACGATTGTAGGCATCGGGCGCACACTGTCAGAAATTTTGGTGAACGAGTACAACATTTCGGTGGTGCATGACAAGGGGCAGTATGATGTCGTCAATGGCAGGGGCGCAAGCTATGAAGTGATGGAGCCATATGTGCGCAAAATACTCGAAAAATATCCGTCGATTGAAGTGTGTATCGATTTGCATAGAGACGGGGTAGGGGACGACGTGCATCTTGTCAAAGAGGTGGACGGCGCACCGTGCGCACGCATCATGTATTTTAACGGCATGACGAGGCTCAATAAAGATGGTGCCCCCGAGCCGTTGACAGACCTCCAAAATCCATACTTGAGAGACAATTTGGCATTAAGCTTGCAGATGCAACTAAAAACAAATGAGTTGTATCCCGGTCTTGCGAGAAAAATATACATAAAGCCGTATCGTTATAGCTTGCATTTTCGTCCGAAATCTTTGTTGATTGAGGTGGGCGCCAATACGAATACAGTGCAGGAAGAGCGGAATACGATGCCGTTATTGGCGAAGGTTTTGCATGATGTGTTGGATACGGAGTAAGGAAAGAAAAAGAGAAGGCACCAAGCCAGACGGAATGTGTCCGTTTGGCTTGGTGCCTTTTGTTGCAAATTTAATAGGTTTTATTTTCCCGTTCCTCAGTAGAAATGGTTTACTCTTCGCTCACGACGGACTGGGGTACGTCTGCACGTCCTCGGTTATGGTTTGCGATAAATGCATCCGGATTCATATATCCAAGCGCCGTAAACCAAACCAACAAGACGAGAAAACCGACTGCTACAAGAGGAAGCTTTTCACGCATCATTCGTACGATGCAAAGTCCAAGCACGACAAACAAATAGAAGACAAACCACATTGCAAGTAAGCGTAACCACGTCCAGCCAAACACGTCAATATACAGTTTCAGTCTGACAAAGGCAGAAATCTGCATCATCAACGTACAAGCAATCAGCGTAAACAGCATGAGCCGTAGCGGCTTTGTCTGTCCTGCATACGTCAATACAATTGCAAAAATAAAAAGATTGATGCCTGCCACGGCAATTAATTGCCAAAACCCTTCTCTTGCATAGGCAGAATATGTAAGATTGTTTGGTAGACCTGTTCCCGCAAATAAATACGTGAACTGCACCAAACAAAACAAACAGTAACAAACAAGTATAACGCCCAGTACAATGGAGGAAATCAACGAATCTAGCCGGATGTTTTGAACAGGTTTAATCGGTTTGATTTGTGCATAACATATATTCCAAATAAAAGAAAACATGGTCAGTGTCAAGATAATGATAATAATGCCGTGAAAAATAATTTCATCGATGTCAATATTTTCAATCAGACTCCCCAGATAATAGTTGACCACCATGTCTGCGCTACACAAGAGTGGAACAATCACAATGAGGACAGGAATGGAAATACCAAGCCCAATCATTACCTTTTTAAGTGTCGTATAATTACTGCCCATAAACATCGATTGAAGAGCACCTGCAAATTTTGGAATACCGCTAAACGGTTTTATAAACCATCCATGTATCCATTCGCAAAACAAACCATATACATCTTTCATCTTAAACTGACCAGTCGAATAGACCGCGTGTACCATGAGCACACATGGTATGACCAAAAAATTTAAGACCCCATAGTCACTTCCCTCTTGAAATATAAAATTCCACATGCACAAAAGCAAAGTAAAACAGGCCAATATCCATGCCACTATATTTTTTTTCAAGCTGTTAAAGCGATAACAATACAAAACAAGTAAGTACACAATCCAGTAGGCGGAAAAGCCTTTTACAATATTATTTGTCACAAATCGGTCGAATACGATACCCAAGAGCAAGGCAACAGCCAGCAACACGCGTTCCGCCTTGCTGTATGCATATGTCTGTGATTCATTCATGTTCATCATCCTCTCCTTCTACATATTCCAAAATATCCCCCGGTTGGCAGTTTAATTCTCTGCATAAGTTGTTTAGCGTCGAAAGTCTGATTGCCTTTCCTTTGCCATTTTTTAATATAGATAAATTGGCTTGGGTCAAGTCAATGCGAGTAGACAGTTCGCCCAGACTGATTTTTCTTTTTGCCATCATCACATCTAAATTAATTACGATCATGTTGCTCTCCTCTCCATTCGCAGTAGCACGCCTATATGGTCAAATCGTTTTCTTCCTTATACATGACCGCTTGGTGCAACAAATCACATAGGGTAAATGCGAACAAGCCCATCAAAAACAAAAGTAAGCCACAGCCAAATGTCATAATGGTAAAATAGAACCATCCCTTGGCAAAAAACAAAAACGCCATCACCATTCCCAAAATGCCCATACGCCGTAGAATATTTACATTTTTTTGCACAAACGGGTTGGATTCAATTGTGCGCACCATGGAAATGAGCGATGCTGCAATTGCAAGCCCCAGCACGCCTTCTATCATCAAAAAAATCAAGATGAAGGTGTGATAATTTTCTTGCACACTGTATGCGTCATAGAGCATCTGTAAATAGAAATCCAACGTCCAAGGCATCGCCACCACAATGCATGTGCCGATGATAAAAAATAGATACAGCGTACTTTGCAAAAACTTTGAAGCAAAAGATTTTTTCATAGAGACCTCTCCTCGCCAAGCAGTTTTATTTTCCAAAATATTACCACCAAAAAAAATGAAAGTCAATATAATTTTATCGATTTACGATAATTTTATATTGACTTTCATTTTTTATCTTTAAAAATCTGCGCCCACGGCTTTATCTTTTCATCACAGCCCGTTTGGCATATCTTGCAAAAACTTCTCGACTAACTTCTCCTGCCAGTCGCCGATTGGTTTTAATCGCCCAAAGAAGAAGCGAAGAACCCGTGGCTCTTCTTCGAATGTCAAGCCGCCGATGAGGTGACGGTTTTTGTGAAGCCACGAGATGCGGTCGGCGGCAAATTCCATGTGTGAGAGCGTATACACACGCTTCGGTATTGCGAGCCGTACAAGCTCCATCTCAGAAAAATGCTCTGAGCCGTCTTCATTTCGCTGTTCAGACATGGTGCCGCGCTCCATGCCGCGAATGCCGCTGATGATATAGATAGCGGCCGCAAGCGCGCCAGCGGGGTATTGTTGTTGTGGGATATGATCGACAAAGCGAGAGGCGTCTACATGACAGCCAAGGCCGCCGGAAGGGGTTACGACCCGTACGCCGTTCTTTAGCAGTCTCTTGGCCAACGCGTCTACGAAGAGCGGGGTTTGGCTGATAACATCAAGATCCATCGTCTCTTCTAAGCCAACCGCAAGCGCTTCCATTTCACGAACGGACATGCCGCCATATGTAAGAAATCCTTCAAAAAGAGGAATAAGTTCACGCATTTTATCGAAAAATATATCGTCGGAGGTGAGGATGCCGCCGCCTCTTGCGCAACCCAATTTTCTGGCAGAGAAATAAAGAATATCAACGAGAGACGCCATTTCACGACATATGTCGCGGATATCACGGTCTGCACAGTCTGCCTCTCTTGTCTTGATGAAGTAAAGGTTATCGGCAAGGAGACTGGCATCAAATACGATCGGGATGCCCTTTTCTCTACATAAGGCGGATACGTCACGCATGTTTTGTAACGATACGGGTTGCCCTCCTACGAGGTTTGTTCCGGCCTCGATGCGTACAAACGAAACCTTCTCGGACTCGTCAATGGCCTTTTTTAATTTATCCAAGTCTAAATTGCCTTTGAACGGATTGGTGCTGTCGATCTCTAAGCCGCAATCGCCGATGACTTCGATGACAGAGCCGCCCATTTCGGTAATATGGGCTTTTGTCGTCGTGAAGTGGAAGTTCATAATGGCGACACTGCCCGGCGTCACCAACGTTTTGGCGATGATGTTTTCACAGGCACGTCCTTGATGGGCGGGCAGAAAATACTTCATTTTAAAGATATCGTCTAATTTTTCTTCTAAGCGGTAAAACGTCTCCGAGCCAGCATAACTGTCGTCGGCTTGCAGCATCGCGGATACTTGCTTGTCACTCATTGCATTTACGCCAGAGTCTGTCAGCATATCCAAAAATACATCACGGTTTTTGAGCAAGAACGTGTTGTTACCGGCGTCTTGTATTGCTTTGAGACGCGCTTCGATGGGTAAGAGGTGTACTCTTTGCACCACCCGTACTTTGTGCATCTCTAGTGGAATATCCTCGCCCGAAAAAAGTTGAACCTTGGTGTTGTTCATTTTTAATCCTCCTAATCTTCGCTTCGTGATTGAAATAAAAAAAGCTCTCGTCCGCAGGGCGATTACAGCCCAGGGACGAAAGCGTATGGCTTCCGTGGTACCACCCTGATTACGCCTGTTTTTAAATAAAAAAACAAAGACGTCACTCATGTATAGTGCATAACGCTTAAATATGGACAAAAAAGTTTCCGTAGCGCAAGCATACCGAACGTAGCGAGGGGCATGGAAATCTTTTTTTGAACATTAATCCGTTATGCAGTGTCTTACGCCAAGTTAACGGTGGCAAAACCGGACTTGCCTATGAACGAAACAATCGGCAAATCAGCTAAAGAGTGTACATACACCTATACATCGGCATCTGCTTGCACCAACCGCAGACTCTCTACTTTTCTTATCGAAGGGATAAGAAATACCGGCATGTAAACGCTTCTCTCTCTTTCAAACGCTTATACAAGTGATTTTAACAAACAAAGCAAACAAAGTCAAATCATTTTGAAATTTATTTGGTACAACTTTATAAAATTTTTGAAAAGAGATTCAGATAATTGTCACTAAATATTTTAATCGTATTTGATTCGCCAATTTGTTTTGTTAATGCTTCATATACGTGTATAAGCGATGTGATATCGGTGATGCCGGCGGGCGTCTGGTCGATGCCATCAAAATCAGCACCCAAGCCAATGTAGTCACAGCCCACAAGTTTTTGAATATAGACGACATGCCGAACGATATCTTCGATAGAAGCGATGCCGTTTTTTTCTAAAAATGGGGGATATAGATTGATGCCGATCAGACCGCCTTTTTCTGCAATGGCCTTGATTTGTGCATCGTTTAAATTGCGCTTGTGGTCGCACAATGAAAAACAGTTTGAATGGCTAGCCACAAAAGGCTTTGTAGAAAGATGGTATACGTCCCAAAAACCGGCCTCGTTCAGGTGGGAGACGTCGACAATCATGCCCAGTTGTTCCATGTTTAAGACGACTTCTTTACCAAAATCGGTAAGGCCGATGTGAGAATTCACCATGGCGCCACAGCCCAAATCGTTGGCATAGTTCCAAGTAAGCGTCAACATTCTGACGCCCAGATGATGGAAAACCGAAAGGGCACTGGTCTCGCCCTCTAGCGCTTCGCCGCCCTCAATCGAAATAATGCCGCTCATAAGGTTGTTCTTTTTGTTTATCAAAATGTCTTCATATGTACAGGCGAGCCGTATGTGTGTCGAATTTTTCTGTACCTCGTCGTAAAAAAAATCGATTGCCTTGATTGTATTGTTAAACGGTCTATCGTGATATTTTTTCTTAAGCCAAATCGAAAACACTTGCACGGGCGCATCAAATATTTTTGATTTTTGTATATCAATGTGCTGTGTGTTTGCAAATAATCCTTCGTGATTTTCCATTGCAGTTGTGACGGTGTCACAGTGACCATCTACAAACGTTATCCCAAATCAACCACCTGCCTTTTTTATGCTCTTTACAACTTTATGAGAGAAAGCAAGTATATTATGCGCCCGAAAAAAGCTTTCGCGAAATGGTATAAAGAACACCATAAACGGTCATACTGACAAAGAATCAAAAAAACAATCAGGAGGTGATTTTAGATGTCACAAGCAGGTAACCAAGAAATTAAATGTAGCGTACAGACATGCAGATACAACGATAAATCCAGATTTTGCACATTAGAGGATATTACAGTTGGTTCTGAACCAGCAGAAGCAAAAAGCAAACAAGAAACAATATGCAAAAGTTTTGATGTAAGCGCGCAGTAAGGAATGGGCTTGATATAGCGATTCGTTTTGTTTGACAAATTTCAATGTATAAGTGGCACAGTAAACGGCATGGGTTGGCAATAGGGAACGGGTAGTATACACAGCGTTACGTGCAAATCGTGCAATGTGATCTACCAATCAAGATGCATGAGCAGGTTTGCTACTTAGACTTGGATGTATGGGTTGATGTGTTTCGGTCAAGGTGTGAGGGTGCATGTGTTGGCATGGGATTTGACACGAATGATCCGTATTGGCTTTCACTCGCGATTATATAGGTGAAAAATTAGAATAGAGCAATGAAGCCTCTTGCAAGAAAAGGAAGAAGTTCCTTTTTTGCAAGAGGCTTTTTTTAGTGGCTAGGAAAGTGCTTCGCACTGTTCCTAGCCGCGACTTGTCGCGGTGCTTCAGGAACAGCGGTAAAAAGTTTGCTTTGCAAACTTTTTATTTTGACGCATTGCCACCTGGGGCAGTATAATGGGGAGGCATACATACAAAACATAAGGAGGCCTCACTATGGATAACCAATACGTAACGCTAACCATTGGCAAACAGAAAAATATCGCGCTGATTGCACACGATGGCAAAAAGGCAGACATAATCGAGTGGTGCGATTGCAACAAGGATATTTTGAAGAATCATTTTTTGTGTGGCACAGGCACGACAGCACGCATGATTACAGACCGAACAGGCTTACCCGTGCGGGGATATTGCAGTGGCCCCCTCGGCGGCGACCAACAGATTGGATCGAAGATTGTAGAAGGGCGCATCGATTTTGTGGTGTTCTTTTCAGATCCGTTTACGGCACAACCGCATGACCCCGATGTGAAAGCGCTGCTTCGCATCGCCCAAGTATACGACATACCGATTGCCAACAACAAAGCGTCTGCCGACTTTATGATTCGGTCGACGTTGATGAATGAGGCGTACGACCATAAAGTAATCGATTTTAGCCATAACATACAGGAACGTGCCACCGACCTAGCCTAAGGCGTGGAACCTGTCTACAGGCTTCCGTCTTCAATCGAGGTTGCACCAAGCGCGCGACACCCGTTGTCTATATACTGTTTGCCCCAATCACAAAGTGAATTTATAATAGGGATTAAACTCTCTCCAAATGTGGTAAGAGAATATTCGGTTTTGGGGGGAACGATGGGATAAACAACCCGAGAGAGTAGTCCATCACCCTCCAGTTCGCGTAATTGTTGCGTAAGCATTTTGGGGGTGGCTTGCGGAATGAGTTTCTGCAATTCATTAAATCGCAACGTGTGGTTGCTTAGGTGGAACAGAATAATCGATTTGTATTTTCCACCAATCAAGCTAATGGGTGCTTCGATTGGACAATTAAAAATTTTCCCTTGATTCATCATGATCTCCTTTTTTAGCGCTTAATGATGTGCAAACACCTCATTCAAATCTTTTACAATGTCTATGTCTAATTCCCCTTTGTCAACCATTTCATTCAAGATTTTCATGGCTTCATCATGGGGAAGACCGGACCTGTACGGGCGGTCTTCCGTGAGGGCTTGATAGATGTCGAGCACCGCCACAAGGCGCGAGCAAAAGTCAAGACGCTCTGCTGTAAGGCAATAGGGGTAGCCAGTCCCATTCAACTTTTCATGATGATTGGACGCCCATTCTGTGATCTCTTCAAAGTAATGGATGTTTTCTAATACCCGCCTTGTAAAATACGGATGCTGTTTGATGGCGATAAATTCGTCGTTGGACAGGCTTCCTTTTTTATCTAAAATGTTGCTTGGGATTACGAGCTTTCCGATGTCGTGTAAATGGGCGGCAATGGTTAGTTTGTCTGTCTTTTGCTGGTCAAAGCCATAATACTGAGACATCACCTTTGCTTTTTCTGCAATTCCGGCAGAGTGATTTCCGGTGAAAGGCGATTTCGAATCCACCATTTGCGAAAACACATCGGATATGACAAGCAAATCAGCGTATTCCAAGTCTAAATAAAACGTCGGCACTTCGGCTGTCACCACGCGATCGATGAATTGGTCGTCCATGTCTAACCAAAAATTTGGCTTGCTTTGAATCTCTAGCCAAATGTCCACCAACTTTTTTGAAAACCAAACGCCCGCAAGGGCGGTTATATGCTCTACGATTTCCTGCGTTGTGCCACACGTCCGATACTCCACATCCACTACGTCAGCCAAAAAAATAATCTGTGAAAATAACGGAATCTCTTCACCTTTGATACCCCAAAATCCCGTTCCGTCATAATGCTCGTGATGATACAACAAGATATTGTCTCTCTTTTTCAAAAAGGGAAAGTTTTTAATGTTGTGCTCACTGACAGTGGTATGTGTTTTGGCGGTATGCCAGTCTCTATCGCCTGGCTCTAGCAAATGCATGGCAAAGCCATTGTCGTGCAAAAGCCCGTAGGAATACAAGTCAAAAATTTCTTCTTCTGCCATGCCAAAAGCCCTTCCAATTTTGCCGCTGGTCAAGGCCACTTTCTTGTTGTGGTTTGTGATTTGGCTCAAGATATCCCGCTCTGCAAAATCAACGGCCATAGACAAGGATATTAATATATCGTTTATACTGATATGCATAAAATGTCATCCCTTTTTTATCTGTTAGGAACGTGCATCGCACGGTTCCATGATTGTTTGTCAGAAGTACACTACTATCCTTTTGGGTAGTATATTACAAAAAAGTGCATACTTGATTAAATGAAGATAGATGATAGAATCATACCATTGGTTGAGTGATAAATCAAGCCAAGCACGTTTACAATAAACATGAAACCGTTATGCGGTAGGAGGACACAACTTGAAAAAAAATATTGGTTCGGTATTGGCACTGTATCCCACCCCCACAACAATTGTAGGAACCGTGGTGGACGGCAAGGTCAATTGGAGTAACATCGCCCATATCGGCATTATCGGATTGGACTGCATTATGTTAAGCATTAGAAGGGCACGTCATACAAACCAAGGGATCAAGGAAAACAAAACCGTATCGGTTAATCTGGTGAGTGAAGATATGCTCGTAGCAGCGGATTATGTAGGGCTTGTATCCGGAAAGAATGTTGATAAATCAAATGTTTTTCAATATCACATGGGCGAACTCACGAATACGCCGATTATTGACCAGTCACCCCTTGTGATGGAGTGTGAGTTGGTGGATATTTATGACACCAAAGACTATGAAAATTTTATTTTGAAAGTAGTGCATACCCATGTGGAGCAAGACAAGTTAAATGAAAGTGGAAAAATCGATTATGAAAAAGTAAGACCACTGCTATTTGAAATGCCAACCGCGACATATTTGAGAACAGGCGATACCGTTGGAAAATGTTGGAGCATGGGAAAAACGTACAAAGATAAAACGACGACAGAAAAACAATAATACTGCGTATATATGTGGTGCCCGGCATTCGTTTGTCGGGCTTTTGTGTGAAGCATAAAAAATAAGACAATCGGGCAGAAATATACTTGACAGGTTGAGTTGGATGCTATACAATTCAATTGTAAGCAATTTAATTTGATGGAATCTAACGTATATGACGAGAGGATGGATTACAAATGAGCATTTATGATTTTACAGTGAAAGACACAGAGCAGAAAGACATCTCCATGAAAGACTATCAAGGCAAGGTGTTATTGATCGTGAACACCGCGACAGCATGTGGGCTTACACCACAATATGAAGGGTTACAATCGTTGTACGAAAAACATCAAAACAGTGGCTTTGAGATATTAGACTTTCCTTGCAACCAATTCTTTGGGCAAGCACCGGGCACAGACGAAGAGATCGTTAGCTTCTGCCAGACAAAATTTCATACGACGTTTAAGACTTTTTCAAAAATCGAAGTAAACGGAGACAACACGGCACCTTTGTATGCGTTCTTGAAAAAACAAAATCCAACAGAACAGGAAGACGAGGAATCGGCTGGCTTGCTTTCAAAGCTTAAAGAAATCGGTCATAAGATTATCGGCGACGATATTAAATGGAATTTTACGAAGTTCTTAATCGACCAAGAGGGCAACGTGGTGGCAAGATATGCGCCGACGGTAAAACCAGCCAAGATTGATGCCGATGTGGCCAAACTTCTGAAATAATGCTGTACGGGGGTTTTCTATGCAGTATGATGATTTAAAGTTAGAAAGACAGCTTTGCTTTCCGATGTACGTCTGCTCGCGGGAAGTGATCAAGAGGTATAAGCCTTTTTTGGATGCGCTTCACCTGACCTATACCCAATACATCGTCATGCTTGCCCTGTGGGAAAAAGACGACATTTCGGTAAAAGATTTGGGGGATATCTTATACCTTGACTCGGGCACGCTGACCCCGTTGCTGAAAAAGCTAAAGGCAAAACAAATCCTCACGCTGGAGCGGGACGAGAGGGACCGTCGCAGCGTGGTGGTGCGGGCTACGGCATCCGGCATGGCCCTGCGGGACAGGGCCGTGGAGGTTCCCGAAAAGGTGGGCGCCTGCGTCCCCCTTTCCGCCAAGGAGGCACAGACGCTTTATGTGCTGATGTATAAAATTCTGGGCAGCGTCCGCAAGCGGGATTCGGAACAGGCATAGATAGGGAAGGGTGTGAAGGCATGCAGGCGATCATGGAACCGATTTTTGAGATTCCCTACCTGGTTGGCGTCGTAGCACTTGGCATTTTAATTCTGCGCATGGCGCGGGGACAAAGGCAGTATATCCTGTTTGGCGTCATGGCCATCG
>JAVBJY010000212.1:0-12029 GCA_031546735.1 Eubacteriales bacterium | reverse complement strand
GTGTCCAATTCTTCTTCTTTTATATAATAATGCCGCTTGATTTCAGAGATAGAAACTTTAGAGGGCAAGTTCTGCTCGGATTTGTAGCGGTAGACATACGAGAGCCTTTTGTATATTTCATCTTTCATACCACTGTAATCTTGGCCAGAAGACGAAATTTGGCGCAGTGCGTCGAGTAAAAATGAATTTTTTTCTACTTTATCGTGCTCGGCTACGACCAAGTTGTCTCTGGACACAAATTGGATATGCCAAAGGGAAGGGTGGTTGTACAAATCGTCACATCCAACAGAGTAAGAAAGTTCTGCGCACTCCCGCACGCCCTCACCATCTCTGTGTCTCGCCACAGCAGGCATAATCCAATCAATGCATGTGGTGTTTCGAAGCAAATAATGCGTCGGCAGTCCTACCGTTGGTGAGGCAACATAGTTCGTCCATTTTTTAATTTTCTTCTGAATGTCTTTCACGCCGCCTGTTAAGATTAATTTCTCTTTGGCGCGGGTAAGGGCAACGTATAGAATGCGCAGTTCTTCTGATAGTGACTCTTGCTTCATCTTTTTAGACAAGGCGACCTTTGCAATTGAATTCCATTTCAATCGGTGGGTCGAGTCGATAAAATTGGGACCAAATCCTAAATCTTGGTGTAGCAATAGATTTTTTGACATATCCATCAAATTAAATTTCTTTCCGAGCATGCTGACAAACACAACGGGGAATTCAAGTCCCTTGCTTTTGTGAATGCTCATGATGCGCACGAGGTTTTCGTTTTCGGATAAAATTTTGGCATCGCCGAAGTCGCCGCTTGTTCGCTCTAGCCGTTCGATGTATTTCATAAAATGAAACAAGCCCTTGGAGCTCGTGTTGCCATATTGGATTGCTTTCTCTGTCAAGGCTCGCAAATTGGCTTGTCGGATTAAGCCGCCTGTTAACATCCCTACATAATTAAAATAGTTGGTGTGATCGTATAGAAGCCAGAGCAATTCGTCGATTGGCGTGTAGAGCGACAATTTTTTGTAGTGTAACAGTTGCGCGAAGAAATCAACCAGTGTTGCTTTTAGTTTGCCAGATACGTTGTCTGCATTTTCATCAGATATGTAAAATTTTAGGCATTCGTAAAAGGAGGCAGTATGCTTGCCGCACATGCGCAGTTCTGCCAAGTCGTCATTTGTGACGGCATAAATAGGAGAGGCGAGCACGGTAATCAAATGGATATCTTGTCGCTCATTGTCAATGATTTGTAGAAAGCTCAAAATCGTCATCACTTCAATAGACTGAAAATAACCGGAAGCACTCGGACTAAACGATGGAATGCCGTTTGCCGTCAACACATCTGAGAACACAGGGGCGGCGGCCTTTGTCGAGCGAAGCAAGATGACGATATCGCGGTATTCAAGCGGCCTGTATCCTTGTTTGTCATGCACCAACAATTTCTCTTCAAACATGTTCTTGATTCGATTGGCAACAAATGTTGCCTCCATCTCAATTGTCGTTAGTTCGTTTATTTCGTCCCGGTATGCATCATCACTTGGCTCGTTTTCGTCTTCTTTCTCTTCGCTGATTTTCGTTTCTAAAACATACACCTCTACATCTGTCGATATGTTTTCTTCCACGTCTGCCGCTTTGAATGTAGCGCCTACATGCAAGGCGGCGTTGTCATCATACACAATCTCGCCGATATCCGGTGACATCAGTTGATTAAAAAGAAAATTAACGCCATCCAAAACATTTTTTCTGCTTCTAAAGTTCTTGGACAAATCGATTCGTTTTTCAGGGCTTCCGTCTTCCGTCTGGTAGTCGTTGTATTTTTTCATAAACAATTCGGGCTTCGCCAACCGAAATTTATAAATACACTGCTTGATGTCGCCCACCATAAAACGGTTGGGGCGTCCCACGCTTTTGCGCGATACCGCTGTCAAAATGTATTCCTGCACGAGGTTGCTGTCCTGATACTCGTCTATCATCACTTCGTTGTATTTTTCTTTTAACTCGATAGCGGCATGGGTTGGCTCATCGTTCTCGTCAAGCAAAATTTCCAAACAGAAATGCTCTAGGTCGTTAAAGTCGGCGATGAGTCGTTCTCGTTTCGTCTCTTTAAATTTTTGATCAAACCGAAGGAGCACGTCGCCCAATGTTTTTAAAATGGGGTAGAGCTTGCCGATATCCTCTTTCATTTCTGCTGGGCTTTTAAAAAATACATCTTTGATGAGCTTGTTGAGCGGCTTTTTAATCTCTTCTTCTCGTATGGCTTTGATTTCTTCTTTTACCGATTCGTCTAGCGTATCCTTCTTAGAGGTGCGAAGCGCTTTGAACTTTATTTTTTCTGAAAACTCGTTGTAGAGATGCGCCAAAGAATGGTTGCGCACGAAGCCGTCGAATCGATCCACGATCTCTTGGTCGTCATAGAGGGCGGCCTCATAGCCTTCACATACGCCATCTCTTTTTAACAAGGCCAGACATTTTTGAACCGCTTCTAGCATACCGTTGGCCTCCGATCGTAAGTCTCCTTTGAGGATGTCTGCCCAGATGGTATCATCGATCGTGGCGCTTTCGTCTAGCTTAAACATGGCGACCATCTCGGCAATCCATTTGAGCGGTCGAGGGCTACTCTGCACAAAGTTATATACTTCGAGGACAAGTTCGGATAACCGCTTATCCGTAATGTTTTCGGCATAGCTTTCTACGAGTGCTTGAAAAGAATGGTCTGTGTCGTTGCCATACAACTCTTCAAACAGTTCATCCAATATTTCAGCCTGTAGCAGTTTGATTTCTGTTGGGTCTGCAATTCTGAAATTGGGGTCTATGTGAATCAAATGGGCGTTTTTCCGCACGACACCAAGACAGAAGGAATGAATCGTTGTAATCGAAGCCTTGTTTAATAGCGAGATTTGCCGCTCTAGGTGGGCGTTTGATGGGTCGTCATTCAAACGTGCCACAACGGCGTCAGAAATACGCTGACGCATCTCAGAGGCGGCGGCTTCTGTAAAGGTTACGACCAGCAACGTGTCGATATCCACTGTTTTTTTTGTATCTGTGATGATGCTGATGATGCGCGCAACCAGTATGGCCGTTTTGCCAGACCCTGCCGCCGCCGCCACCAAAAGGTCACAATCCCTCGAGTGGATGGCGTCTAATTGCTCTTTTGTATATTGAATGGCACCCAATGTGAGTTCCTCCTAATCATTGCTGTATTGATTGTTGTACAGTCCATAATAAAATCCTTTTTGCCCGATCAATTGGCTGTGTGTTCCGGTTTCGATGATGCGACCGTCATCAATGACCGCGATCAAATCGGCGTTTCGTATGGTGGATAGCCGATGGGCGATGACAAAATTTGTACGTCCCTTCATCAAGTTTAGCATCGCTTCTTGAATCTTAATTTCGGTTCGCGTATCCACATTGCTTGTTGCTTCGTCCAAAATGAGAATGGACGGGTTGGCGAGGATGGCGCGCGCAATCGAAATCATTTGGCGCTGTCCGTGGCTCAACGAATCGGCATTTTCGGAGACGACTGTGTCATACCCGTCGTACAACCGACAAATGAATTCGTGGGCATTGGCAAGCTTGGAGGCCTGCGTAATTTCCTCGTCCGTGGCGTTAATGCGACCGTAACGGATGTTCTCTTTGATGGTGCCAGAAAACAAGTATGTGTCTTGCAACACAATGGCGAGATGGGCACGCAAACTCTTGCGTTTAATGTTTGTAATGTTGATGCCATCAATTGTGATAGCGCCGCTTTGGATATCATAAAATCGGGACAGAAGGTTGATGATGGTCGTTTTGCCAGCACCGGTCGGCCCCACCAATGCGATGGTTTGCCCTGCCTTTGCTTCTAGCGTCACATCCTTTAATATGTCGACATGCTTTAGATAACCAAAATAAACATGCTGTAAGGAAACGTCGCCGGATACATCCGTCAGTTCTACCGCGTCTGCACTGTCTGGCGGCTCTGGCTCTTCGTCTAATATTTCAAACACTCTCTCGGCACCCGAGAGGGCAGACAGCAACGAGTTATACTGGTTGGCGAGGTCATTCAGCGGCCTTGTAAACTGTCGTGCATAGATTAAGAAGCTTGTAATCGAACCGACCTGAATTTTGCCAAGCACGGCCAACATCGCACCCGCGATAGAAATAAGCCCATAGCTTAAGTTGTTAAAACCCATGCTCAAAGGGGGGATCATACCCGAAAATGCTTGCGCATGCACGCCGATTTTTTTGAGTTCATTGTTTAACTGTTCGAACTCTTGTATTTCATCTTCTTCCTTTATAAAAATCTTAACAACCTTTTGCCCAGAGATGACTTCTTCTATTTTCCCGTTTAACTGCCCCAAAACAGCTTGCTGTTGCTTAAAATATTTTCGAGAATGTTTGGTGATGGTTTTGGTCGTCAACAGCAGAAGGGGGATGACCGTGAAACTCACAAGGGTTAGCACCGGGCTTAACAAAAGCATAAAGATAAGGGTACCGGTTACAGTCAAAAAGCTTGAAATGACTTGTGCAAAGCTCGTGTTTAAGGCGTTTGAAATGTTATCGACGTCATTACTAACCCGGCTCATCAAATCGCCATGGGTATGGGTGTCGAAAAATTTTAACGGTAGCGCTTGTAATTTGTCAAACAACTCTTCGCGTATATCAATGACAACAGCCGTCGAAATTTTAACAGACAGAATCGATTGGAACCAAACGGTCACGCTGACCACGATATAAATGCCAATCAGCAACACAATAATTTTAGACAAGCCCACAAAGTCGCCCTTCAAAATATAGTCATCGATGCCAATGCCCACCAACCGTGTGGCGAACAGCGTGGAGAGCGTATTGGCGATTACAAATAAAACGACAACAAATAGCTTCGTCTTATGGCGGCTCAAATATTTCCAGAGCCTTCGAAACGCCGCTTTCGTGTTTTGTGGCTTGCTGTGGAGGTTGATATTGCGCATGCCACGTCCGCCAAATCCGATTTGGGTAACCGCAGGGGGTGGCCCACCGTCATATTTACTCATCGAGATCACCCGCCTTTAACGATTGAGAATGATAAATATCCAAATACTGTGGAGACGATGCCATCAGTTGCTCGTGGGTACCCTCGGCCACAACCCGCCCGCCATCGATGATGATGATTTTATCTGCATGCCGTACGGTACTGATTTTTTGAGCAATAATCAGCTTTGTACAAGAGGGCAAATTTTCGTACAACGCCCTGTGAATGTTCGCCTCGGTTGTCGAGTCTACGGCACTGGTGCTGTCGTCTAGTATCAATATTTTTGGCTTTTTTAATAATGTTCTTGCGATGGACAGCCGTTGCTTTTGCCCGCCCGATACATTGACGCCCATCTGGTTTAGGTGGGTATCCGCTTTTTGCGTCAGCTCGTTTACAAACGAATAGGCACCAGCGTTTTGAAGCGCTTCATCAATGTCTTCGTCTGTTGCATCTCGCTTGCCCCATCGCACATTGTCTTTGATCGTACCCGAAAACAAAATCGATTGTTGCAAAACCATTCCGACTTGCTCACGCAAATAATGGAGGCTCATCTGTCTAATATCGACGCAGTCTATGCGGATGGCACCCTCTGTGACATCATAAAGGCGGGGAATCAGATTGACAAAGGTCGATTTTCCAGAGCCGGTTTGCCCCAAGATACCGATTGTTTTGCCCGCGGGCAGTTGCAGATTGATGTCGCACAACACAGGCTCACCGGTGCTATTGGGGTACCGAAATGAAACATGCTCGAACTCGATGAAGCCACCTGTTATCACGTCTGTTTGCGGATGCGCGGGGTCAGTAATGTCCACCTCGGTTTCCAAAACTTCGCGGATGCGGTCGATGGACGCTTTACCTCTTGAAATGATGCTAACTGCTGTGCCAACCATCATCAGCGCCATCAAAATCTGCGTGAGGTATGTGATGTACGCCATCAAATCACCAGTGGGCATGAGACCAGCGCTCACCTTTTTGCCGCCAAACCATAAGACCAGTGCCAGCGTTACATTCATGCTAAACGTAAAAATAGGCATCGACAAAGACAACACCTGAAAGGAATGAATGGTCTTCTCGGACAATTCGAGATTGATTTTTTTAAATTTTTCGCGTTCGTAGTCGTCTTGCACAAATGCCTTTACGACGCGTATGCCACTCAGATTTTCACGCATCACCGTATTTAATTTATCGACTTTTTCTTGTACCATCCGAAACAATGACGTGCCGACGGTTAAAACAATATAGGTGGTCACAAGAATGATGCAGATGGAGATAGACAAGATGCAAGTGAGGCTTTTGTTAATAAAAAATGCCATTGCGACGCCCCCAATAAAAAGCAACGGGGCGCGCACCAGCATACGTAAGGATATCAAGGTGATTTGTTGCACTTGGGTGATGTCGTTGGTCATTCGCGTGATAAGGGAAGATGTTTGAAACCCATCCAAATTGGTGAAGGAGAACTGTTGAATTTTTTTGAAGATGGCGGCGCGCAGGTCGCCGCCAAAATACTGACTCGCTTTTGATGCAAAGTATGTACACAAGACGCCGCCCACAACACCCGCCAACGAAAGGCAGAGCATGAGCGCGCCGCGTCTGGCAATAAACAGCGTGTCTTTGTATAAAATGCCATAGTTGACGATGCCCGCCATGATTTTTGGCATCATGAGTTCGCAGATGACTTCTACAATCATCGATAGCGGGGCAAGGATGACATATTTGAAGTGTGGTTTTAAATACTGCAACATTCCGTTCAATGCAAAAACATCTCCTATCGGTGGTTCTCTTTTCTTTTTGTATAATGGGCGATTACATCTTCATACAATGCCTCTACGTTTAGAGCAAATTGCTTCGAGGAGAGGGAGGCAATGTTTTCATACGCATGGTTGACGATGGTGGCGGTTCGGTTTGGATTGGCAAGCACCTCGTATACAATGGCGGGCAGTTCTTCGCCCGATTCAAAGGTAAAGCCGGTCTCTCCGTTTTCGATAATGTTTTCAATGCTTGGGTCTTGTTTTGCGATAACAGGCAACCGTGACGCCATGGCTTCAATATAGGTAAGCCCCTGGGTTTCGGTGGTGGAGGCGCTAATAAACACATCTCCAAGCTGATAAAACTTACCGATTGTACGCCACGGTTGTTCTCCGGCAAACACGATATGTTCATAAACAGCCAATTCTTTAGAAAGATTCACCAAGCTGTTTTTCACAGGACCGTCCCCAACGATTAAAAATTTAACATGGGGCGATTTTTTGACAATGTGAGGCATCTGTCTGATGATGACGTCGATGCTTTTTTCTTTGGCAAGGCGACCGATAAACAGAATGACCTTGTCTTGTTTTTGTATGCCAAACCCGTCTTTTAATTGTTGTAACTCTTCCTCATCATAAGAGGAACGCTCGAATGGCTCAAAATCAATGCCTGTCGGGAGGATCACGATGGGTCTTTTGACGCCGTACTGGTTTAAGACATCCCGTGTCTTTTGGGTGGGCGCAATGACTGCACGGGCGCGGTTGCAAAAAATACGACTAAACCTTCTAGCCATGCTTTTTGTAATCAAGTGACCGTTGGCGATGTAATGAACATAGTCTTCATACATCGTGTGGTAGGTGTGCACCGTTGGCACCTTATGGAACTCGGCCACCATACGACCAAATATGCCCACTGGAAATTCGGTCTGCGTGTGGATGATGTCTAAATCAAACTTACCAAGGTTTAAAAGAAGCTTGGGCGAATACAAAATCGTCACCCGTTGTGAGGGCAAAAAAACAAAAGGCATGCTTGGCAAGCGGAACAAGCGTGGTGATTTGCTCTTGTCATTCGGGTTTGTGGTGGTGAATACATAGACTTTATGCCCGAGGCGGGTCAATTCTTTTTCTAGTAGCAAGGTTGACGTGACCACTCCGTTTACAAGTGGATAATAGGTGTCAGTAAAAATTCCAATATTCATGATGCGCGGTATCCTCCCTAAAAGTCACGTTTAGAGTAACTCAAACTGTGACAAAATCTTTTGCTTCATACTTAAATGGGATTGTTCGACTTGGGTTTTTAAAGCGGCTAGCTTGGCTGTCTGTCCTTGCTCAGAATAGAGTTTGGCAAGGCCGATGTAGTTGGCGCTTAGGTCAGACCCGAATTGAAGGGCTGAAAGGAACACTGTCTCGGCTTCTGGGTACTGTTGCTGGTTCAACAGAAGTTCGCCCCATTCTACGAGGGACTTGATATACGCGTTGTAATTTTCCTCGTACCCCCCAATTCGTTCTAAGTTATTGATGCCGTATTGCAGCTTCAAGTCTGTGTTGGTTTGGACTTTATCAAATTTTAACATCGGCAAGGTTGCCTTACGAGAGACAGTGGCTTGCAATTTTAATATTTTTTTATTTTCTTCTGTATCCTCGTAGGGACGGAACGGCAAGTTGTCTATCTTGGGCACGATAAATAAATCCTCCGTCAGTTTTTTGCCGATGGTCAGATTTGCTTCTCTTTCACGATCCACATACGCATCGTATGACTCGCCATGCCTGAGAGAGCCACGCTTGATTAAAATGTTCCAAACCCCTGTAAATACAATGAATAAACATAAAAAAATGGGTATTCTCAATCTACATCACCCTTCTGGGAACTCTTTTGTATTGAAAACTTGCTTTTGTTTGCTGTTAACTTGATCGGTGACTTGATCGGTGCGCAAAACAAAAATAGGATTCCAACGGCTTACGATAAGTGATTAGTGGATGCGCATCGGCCGATTTAAGGTTGGTATTTACGCCACGTAACACGAGCACTTATTCGTTATCATACCATGCAAGTTGATGAATTTCAAATGATTTTGCATGATTCTTGGCTCGTTTGCATATGTGACGGCGTATACTTCGTACAACCATCTCTTTTTTGTGTTTGTTACGCAACACTTGAAAGGCGGGAAAGTATATGGTACTCTTATCTCGCACTGTTTTCTACATTTACCACCTAAAATCATGACAGAGGAAAATATGAAGCCATATCAATTAAACAAAAAACAGGAAGAAGCCGCTTGCCACAAAGAAGGCCCCATGATTGTATTGGCAGGCCCCGGTAGCGGAAAAACAACCGTCATTGTGCACAGGATCAATCACCTCATCGAGCAGCATAATGTACTGCCGCAGAACATTGCTGTCATCACCTTTACAAAATCGGCGGCAGAAGAAATGCGAATCAGGATACGAGAACGCTCTGGCACCTACATTGAAAAGCAAGTGACCGTCGGGACGTTCCATTCATTATTCTTCAGGTTAACAAGGCCGCACTTGGGCTATCGGGTAGAAGATATTTTAACCGACAACGAGAGGCGCGATAGCCTGAAAAAGATTATGCATGAATTGGAAATTGATGTGCCAGACCAAGAGGATTTTGTCAGTAAGATGCTCGGAGAAATTTCTCTCGTCAAAAACGAGTTGATTGATGCACAGTTTCACAATCCACTCCAGTGTGGCACCGATGACTTTAAGGCCATCTATGACCAGTATGAACAGTCGAAGCGATCATTAAACAAGATAGACTTTGACGATATGTTGGTCGATTGCCATACCTTGTTAAAAAGCAAGCAAATCAAAAATCATCATTATCAATATTTTATGATCGATGAGTTTCAAGATATCAACAAAGTACAGTACGAATGTATCAAAATGCTGACATTGCCTCATAATAATTTATTCATTGTAGGCGATGATGACCAGAGCATCTATAAGTTTAGAGGGTCAAGACCAGAATTTCTCTTGCGGTTTCCAAAAGAGTTTGCCAACACAAAGCAAGTCGTGCTGGATATTAATTATCGCTCGACAGATCAAATCATTCAGTTTTGTAACGACGTAATTGCCGAAAATAAAAATCGGTATCCCAAAAATATTTGCGGTACCAGTCAAGTGGGGAAACCGCCCATTTTTATGACACCCGCCGATATAGGGGAAGAAGCGATACAGATTGCAGGCATCATCAGCGCCTCTCATAAAAAAGTAGACTATGCAGACGTTGCCGTCATCTACCGCACCAACATTCAGTCACGGGCGTTGGTTGACGCGTTCATGGATTTAAACATTCCGTTTCATGTGAGAGACGAATCGCCGAGCATTTATGACCATTGGGTCGCCAAAGATATATTGGCGTATTTTCGATTGGCACTTGACGGAACCAACAAAGCATCCTTTGAAAGAATCATCAATAAGCCAAAGCGTTATTTAAACAAATATTATGTTGCAGAAGCGGTTAAAATAAACGGTGACATGTTGGATCATTTATTCCTGCAAAAAGGGTTGCAAAAGTGGCAGCTTCTGAAAATAGAAGAGCTGGCGCATCATCTAAACATCATTAAGCGGAAGAACACATTTGATGCGATTGCGTTTATACGGCGCACCATCGGCTATGATACCTATATAAAAGAATACGCCGCCTTTCGAAAAGTAAATGCAAAAGGTCTCTTTGAGGTGTTAGACGAAATCAGCGAATCCGCCAAGCAGTATAAAACGCTAGAAGAATTTTTGGTACATACAGAAAACGTATTGTATGAAATATCCAAACGCAAAAGATCCAAAGCCCATAAAAACGAAGGCGTCACCTTAACCACCATGCACAGTGCAAAAGGGTTGGAGTTTGATGTTGTCTTCGTCACGTCGGCGATTGAAGGGGTCATTCCCTATGAAAAAACAAGGAGTGAACCAGAGATAGAAGAAGAACGACGGTTGTTTTATGTTGCGCTCACAAGAGCCAAAAAGACGGTCTATATTTCATTGGTTCAGACAAGGTATAGCGAACCGGCCACGGCCACACGGTTTTTAGATCATATGGTACTGCCGTCAAATTAAAGATTTATAGATGAATGTACTTATTTCGATGGAGGTGATAAAACATGAGAAGACTGAGAAATAATCCGAACGTAAAAAGAATTATCGCAGTTGTCATTGCAGGCATTTTGCTTTTTGCCATTGTGATGGGGGCAGTGGCTCCATTTTTGTTGTCATAATCGTGCAGATGGTAGGAGAAGATGCAAATGATTGTTAAAATTCCGTCTCATCCCCTGAGACAAGTTGTTTTGATTTTGTGCTTGGTGCTTGTGTGTTGGGGGGCGGCATCAGTGGTTTATGCCGGGCAAGCCAAGCAGAATACGGGGCTTTCTATAGACGCATCCATTGGCTTCGATAATCAATACAAACTGCAAAACAAAACGCCGTTTAAAATGACAGTTACAAATGCGGGGAGCGATTTTTCAGGTGAACTGCAAGTGACCATTGCGACCGCCGATGACGAGTACAACAAATCGCATGAACTGCATGTAGTGCCATTGGTGCTGTCAAAAAACGCCTCACAAGTTGTAGAGATGGACATTCCGATACAAATTATACAGAAAAAAATCGTCATACAGCTTGTCGATGCAAAAGGCAATGTAATGGCGAGCCGAGACGTGCAGGCGAAGCCGATGTCAGATTCGAGCATTCTTTTGGGCGTATTGACAGACCAGAAAGACAACTTGCACGACCTAAACACGCTTACCTTTCATGACATTTCGCTACAAGAGGCGAAAGCCAGCGACGCAAATGCGTTAACGACACAGCCGTCTGGCAGCAAATCGGTTTTTTTAGATGAAACGACATTTCCTGCGTCTTTGGACATGCTCGCAAACTTTAACCTTCTTGTCATCAATCACTTTGAAACAAAAAAATTGTCTGAGCCACAACGTTTGGCGCTGTACGACTGGGTGGAGGCTGGCGGGGTGCTGGCCATTGGCACGGGTGATCACTTTGACATGGTGTCAGATGGGTTGCCCCAATTGTTTGCAAAGATTGGCCCCAAATCGATGCTTGACGAAGCGTTGTTGTATGGGTATGACACCAACTTTTTTTCCATCGGCAAAGGCGTTGTGATGATACACGCGTTTGACTTGGGCGAAGACGCCTTTGCAGGACGGGAAGACGCCATCCAAACGTTGCAGACCCTTTACGAAAACTTTGTGTACGATTCGTACAATGTAACCTCCGAACAAGACAGAATCTCTTTTGATTGGCTATTAAATCAATTGCCATCCTTAAAGGGCAGT
>JAVBJY010000027.1:0-3021 GCA_031546735.1 Eubacteriales bacterium | reverse complement strand
TAGTCTGATAACCAAAGTTCGAGTTGCGAACCTAAATTGTTTAGATCAATCGGCTTGCTCACATGACCATTCATGCCCTCGTCAATGCATTTTTTAATTTCTTCTTTTACGACATTGGCCGTGACCGCCACGATTGGAATGGTTGCGTACGGTTTTGTAGAACTGCGGATGGTCTGTGTCGCCACATGTCCGTCCATCACCGGCATATGTATATCCATCAGAATCAAATGAAACGTCTGTTGATCCAGAAGTTCTAATGCTTCCAGACCATTGTTTGCGATAACAGGCTGAATGCCAAACACGTCTAGCATACTTTCGACGACCTCTTGGTTAATGATATTGTCCTCGACAACCATAACCTTTGCGCGCTTGTACGTGTTGCTTTGAAGCGCCGCAGAAACAGACTGCTTTATATTGAGCGCATTGCTGATTTTTTGCACAAAATCAGTCGGTGCAAATGGCTTTTCGATGATGTCGTCAAACCCCGAATCTCTCAGTTGGCTCGGTGTAAACTGCGTAGAATAAGCCGAAACCATCAATAGCTTGGCTTGCTTTGCCAAGAGCCCTTTCAACTGAACCGCCACTTCCATGCCGTTTTTTCCATCCATAAAATAATCGAGCAAAATAACGTCAAATGGTTTTTCTGATTTTATGGATTCTATGACTTGATCGATTGCTTCTTCGCCGCTTTTAACGCAGACTATGTCACAGCCCAAGTCCATGAGCAAACTGTGAATCACTTCACGTGCCACTTGGTCGTCGTCTGCTGCCAAAACCCGGCACCCCGTCAATCCGCTCGCTTCTAAACTGCGTTTAATGGCCACATTGTCGCCCACGACTTTAAACGGCAACGTAACGGTGGTTGTCGTTCCTACATTTACTTCACTTTCCACGCGGATCGTTCCGCCCATCATGGCTATAATTTGCTTCGAAATAGACATGCCAAGCCCGGTGCCGGTAGAAATATTGGTTGCATTTTGGTGAAATTGCTCAAAAGGGGTAAATATTTTGTCTAATTGTTCCTTCGACATGCCGAGGCCGGTGTCTGCTACCGTGACTGTAAGCAAAACCTCTTTGTCGCCAGGCGTATAGCTTTCGCTCGTGGCAGACAAGACAATTCGTCCTGTATCTGTAAATTTAGCCGAATTATCCAGTAGATTTTTAAATATCTGCCAAAACCGCGTTTTATCGCCATGCAAAACATTGGGAAGGCGAATGTCTAGGTTTAGATTCATTTCTACGCGCTTGTTGCCTAACCGCTGTGAAGCCACCAAAGACGCATTGGCTAGCGTATCCACCAAAATAAAATCACCTTCAAAAAGTTCTAGCTGTTCTGCCTCTATTTTCGAAAAGTCCAAAACATCATTGATAATGTTTAGCAAATTTTTAGCAGAGGTATTGACCTTTTTAAAGGTTTCAAACGCTTCTTTTTCATAATCCTTCATCAGGGCAATTTCGGTAAGCCCAATAATGGCATTCATCGGGGTTCGGATTTCATGGCTCATGTTTACGATGAAATTGCTTTTGATTTGGTTGGCTTCTTTTTCTCGCTCGGCGATGCTCTGCAACGAAAGTGTTTGCTTCTTGTCAGCCGAAATATCTTTCACAATGGACACAACCGCCATTTCGTCGTTGTACACGATTTCACTGCTAAATATTTTTGCGTCAATTGTATCGCCATCTCGCGCGGGAAATTGCCATTCATACTCTAAAACTTGGTTGTTACACCCTTCCTTATGCCGCGTTTGGGCGCTTGTGTCTTTTGTAAAAACCGCCTTGGGATTGTTAAGATCAGAAAAAAGTTGTAAAAACGACGGCTGGGTTGAACCATTTTGAATTTCACTGTGAGGATACAACCCCCACATATGTGCATACGCTAGATTTGCATACAGAGATTTTCCAGAGCATTGCGCGTATATGTACACACCCACGGGCAACGTATCCAACACACTTTGCAAGTCAGACTGTAACCGCTTCAACAACCGCGTTTTTTGTTCTCTTTCGCTAATGTTAATGCCCCAAAAGGCAATCGCCTGTATGTCATTGTAGGTTGTGACGTGATAATTTCCATAAAATGCCTGTTCTTTACCGCCAGCACATTTGATTTGGATGATTTCACCAGTCACCACGCCTGTTTTGTGAAACTTTTCAATGATTCGTTTTCGCTGATTGATATCGACATAGTAGTCACGTACGTTGGTGCCGATTTCCATCCCCAATTGTTCTTTACAATATTTGTTTATAAACACCAGCTCTTCATGAACAACGACAATAAACGCAATTGGTGCGGACGACAAGACAAGGTCAAGTTGTTCGGTTGCTTCCATCAGCGCCCTATCGCGGGCTAGCAGTTCATCTGCTGTAAACAAACTTTTTTGTGTATGCAAAAGTTCTTTAGCATACTTGATCTGGTTTCTCGCTACATAGACCAAGGCGCAAATCAAAACCAGAAATAAAGCCAGCAAGCACCACAACAACGGATTTCTTGTTAAAAAGTTAGGTTGCTTATGTAAAATTTTTGAATGCTCTGGCAGTTTTGTTTTGATGTTCCACTTCTTTAACATTGTATTGTCAAAAATCCACTCCGTGGTATTGTTAGCATCTATGACAACGGGGTGGTTGGAAATCGATTTGGTTTTTATAATGTTTTCCATCATGTCATGGGCTATTTTTGCTTGGGCGGCGGCACTTACATACTTCCCGCCGACTTGCCCACTTCCGATTGAATCTGGAAACAAGCCAAATATAGGCACTGGTGCATGTTCGTAAAACTGTTTTTGAACTTCATCTTGGATAAACGTTTTCTGCGCGGAATCTTTAAAATAAAACCCGGTCAATATGAGGCTATCATCTGGTAGGCTTTTGATGTTAGAAAGCAAATCAGCGAAAGGCACATCCTCGTTGTACTCGATGTGTACCGCGCCCTGAACGTTCCCTAGCTGCGTCTCTATATCCCCGCGCCATTTTTTGCCCGAATCCGTGTAGTCATTGATCACAAAAATCGTTTTTGTTTTAGGAAAC
>JAVBJY010000068.1:0-3345 GCA_031546735.1 Eubacteriales bacterium | reverse complement strand
TTTCATATCCATCCAAAACCTCCTTGTAAACAGCATCCGCATGCATTAGCTCGTGCCGCCTACTGTCGTTGTCTATTTGTGCCAGTAGCGTTTGAATACGCGCGCGTTCATGGATTAAAAAACGTTGCAGCACGGCACATTTTTTGTCTATCAATATTTTGCCTAGCATATATTCTCTCTCTGTGTATTGCTCTCGTCCTTTGGCGCATTGTAGCACCGTGTAATACTTCGACTCTTCATACACCATCTCTTCGTCTACAATTTGATAGCCGATGTGGTGGACAAATTTTCGTACGTCTGGCACATCCAATTGGGGTTGCAAAACAAGCTGTGCGGCGTTCGACACGACAATGGGCGATTGTTTTAATAAATCAATCATTAACATGCCGCCCATGCCCGCCATGACGATACAGCCGACTGGCTCTTCGTCGCCAATGACACGTAGCCCATCGCCGCATCGCGCTTCGATGGCCTGCGGGAGGTTATATCTATTGATATTCGCTTTTGCCTTGTCCAATGAATCTTTGCTAACATCACAGGCGATTGCCGTTTGGATTGTGCCTTGTTGGACGAGGGCGATCGGTATGTAGCCGTGGTCTGTGCCCACGTCTACCAAGACGGCACACGGCGCGACTTGCTGTGCAATCGCCATTAATCTTTTGGATAGCTTTACCATCGTTTCTCTCCCTACAATAATACATCAAAAAATAGGCAGTGTTTTAAAATTGTAAACAATCTAAATACACCACCTTCTGATCTCTTCTATTCTAAATAATCTTTTAGCTTTTTGCTTCTGCTTGGATGTCTTAGCTTTCTAAGCGCCTTCGCTTCAATCTGCCGGATGCGTTCTCTTGTTACGCTAAATTCTTTTCCTACTTCTTCTAGTGTTCTCGCGCGACCGTCGTCAAGCCCAAACCGCAACCGCAACACTTTTTCTTCCCTGTCGGTCAAGGTGTCCAAAACGTCAATCAGTTGTTCTTTTAGTAGGGTGAACGCCGCCGCTTCTGCCGGTGCCGGTATATCCTCATCTGGGATAAAGTCGCCCAAATGGCTGTCTTCTTCTTCGCCGATCGGCGTTTCGAGGGAGACGGGCTCTTGTGCTATTTTTCTGATCTCGCGTACCTTTTCAACTGGCATTTGAATTTCTCTCGCAAGCTCGTCGTCCGTCGGTTCACGACCCAATTCTTGTAGCAACTGCCGTGACACACGGATGAGCTTGTTGATCGTTTCTACCATATGCACGGGGATCCGTATCGTACGGGCTTGGTCTGCGATCGCTCTTGTAATCGCTTGTCTGATCCACCATGTGGCGTAGGTACTAAATTTATATCCTTTGCGGTAGTCAAATTTTTCGACGGCTTTGATGAGGCCCAAGTTGCCCTCTTGAATCAAGTCGAGAAACAACATGCCACGCCCCACATACCGCTTTGCAATGCTGACAACAAGGCGTAAGTTCGCTTCGGCAAGGCGTTTTTTTGCTTCGTCGTCGCCCTCCTCCATCAACTGCGCCAAGTGAATTTCTTCATCTGCGTTTAAAAGAGGCACTTTTCCAATTTCTTTTAGGTACATCCGCACATGGTCGTCGATGTTGATGCTGCCCTCGGGAATCGACAAGTCCAATTCCTTCTCTACATCTTCTTCTAATTCAATGGCCCCTAAAACATCTATGCCTTGACTTTCAAGATATTCGTATATCTTCTCAATTTGTTCGGGATCAAGTTCAATGTCCGCCAAATTGTCCATAATTTCTTTATACTCAAGTACACCTTTTTTCCGTTTTCCGATGACTATCAATTCTTTGATTCGGGCACTAAGTACGTTTTCGTCAATGGGTTTCAAGGCAATCCTTCCTTTCCTTCACTAAGTGATATATAAAGCTTATCCAACTTCCTCTTTTGATCGATGAGCGCTTGCAACTTTGCAATGTCTGTTACCTTGGAAATGGCATCATCTGTATAAGCCGTTTTAATCGCTTTTACTTGGTCGTTGACGGCTTTTTCCAGTTCTTTGTTGCTCTCGAAGTGCTGCTCGATCATGAAAATCTCGGATACCTGTCGCTGCTCTTCTATTTCTGTAAAATGGTTGACAAATTCACCTGCATAGATCGTTTTATTTTGCTCTATATGTGAATACACAAGCGTCCAAAATTTAATGAGTGCGGCATCCATCAGTTCTTCGGGCTGTACATGCTGCTTGATGATTTTGGCCGTGTCCATGTTGTTGATGCAAATGTTTAAGACATTTTTGCGTGCTTCATGCACACCTTTTTGCACAACCTCGAATTTTTGCTTGGTGTATGTTTTTTTTTGTAGATTGACTTGCGTGGTGTCGGAAAGTTTGTTCACTTCGCTTCTGATGGCCTGTTCAGAAATCTCTGTCATTTGCGCCACTTCTTTTGTATAAACATCCCGCTCGATTTCGTTTGTTACTTGTGACAATAATTTCGCCGTTTCATTGGTAAAAAGTATCTTCTGTTCTGTATTGTGCATATTATAACGCTTTCTTATACAATGAACTTGAAAAGAAATATAATTTTGCGCATTGTCGAGCAATACAGAAAAGGCTTGCACGCCGAACTTTTTGATATACTCGTCTGGGTCTTTTGCGTCTTCTGTTTGGCACACCTTCACCCGTATGCCATGAGACACCAAAACTGGGATCGCCCGAAGCGCCGCATTGACACCCGCATCGTCTGCGTCAAACATGAGAATGACCGAGTCATTGTACTTTTTCAGCTGTTTTGCATGCTCGTCATTAAACGCCGTGCCGAGAGACGCCACGACATTTTTAAAGCCAGCTTGGTAGATTTTGATGGCGTCCATGTAGCCTTCTACCAGTATAAATTCCTTCTTTTTTGACAATCTAGCCAAGTTCATGTTGTAGAGGTTTTTGCTTTTGCTAAAAATTTCGGTCTCGGGCGAATTCAGATATTTCGGCTCACCACTGCCCAAAATTCTGCCGCCAAACCCAATGATGCGCCCGTTTACGTCGATAATCGGAAACATGAGCCGACCCGAAAACTTATCATAGTAGCCGCCGCTTTTGTTTTTTTGCACCAACCCAGATTTGACAAGTAGCTCTAGGTCGTACCCTTGCCCTGCCAAAAACTGATACAAGCTATCGCGCTTTTGAGGGGCGTAGCCCAAGCCAAATTTGTTGCGAATGCTACCATTCAGTTGCCGCTGTTCTAGATACTGTGAAGCGTCCACACCCTCTGCCCCATTTAACGCATCATAAAAAAAGCGTGCCGCCTTTTTATGCATCTCGTACAACAGGTTTTTGTTGATGGCTTTTTGCTTCGCTTCTTCAGATTGTTCTTCTTGGGGCAACGTGTAGTTGATCCTG
>JAVBJY010000201.1:0-28219 GCA_031546735.1 Eubacteriales bacterium | reverse complement strand
AAAATAAAAACATTGCGCTTATATTTGAAAAACCATCGACACGGACGCGCTGTGCCTTTACGGTGGCATGTGTGGACGAAGGCGCACATCCAGAATATTTAGGCAAAAATGATATCCAACTGGGGCACAAAGAATCTGTGGCAGACACGGCGCGTGTGTTGGGGCGGATGTTTGACGGCATACAGTTTCGCGGGTTTTCACAAGACACGGTGGAACAGTTGGCAAAATACAGCGGCGTTCCGGTTTGGAACGGTCTCACTGATTTGGATCATCCGACACAAGTATTGGCCGATTTTCTTACGATGCAAGAACGGTTTGGCACGTTGGCGAATCTTCGGTTCGTCTATGTTGGTGACGGACGGAACAACATGGCCAACGCACTCATGATCGGCGCGTCCAAAATGGGCATCCATTTTACGATTGCATCGCCAAAAGAATTGTGGCCAGAGCAAACCCTTGTTGACGAGTGCAAACAGTTTGCAAACGGGCAAAGTGAAATCGTCATTACCGACGACGTGTTTGCCGCGGTGAAAAATGCGGACGTTATTTATACCGATGTATGGTGTTCGATGGGTGAAGAAGAGAAGAGTGCAGAAAGAATACAACTTCTTTCGCCTTACCAAGTGAACAGCGCGTTAATTGCCGCCACCGGTTCGGATCGGACGATTTTCATGCACTGCTTGCCAGCTGTGAAAGAAAAAGAAGTGACAGAAGAGGTATTTGAGCGGTTTGCAGAAGTCGTATTTGACGAAGCAGAAAACAGAATGCATACGATTAAGGCGGTTATGGTTGCAACGCTCTGTGAGTAGAAATACGGGGAGGGTGTACATATGGAAGAAGTAACAGATATCAAGCAGTTGCTCGAGGCGTTAAAATGGAAAGAGAATGAAATTCTGATCAGGGGCAAAGTGTGCAAGGATGTGATTCGACAGGCAAAAAAGCAGTTGTCAGTATCCAATGACGAGTATGCCGGGCTGGATTCGCTACAGGCACTCGGCAATATCGGCGTACTCTTCCCGCTCATCTTAAGTGCGATGGATGCGATAGAAGGTATCTTTTCCAAAGGGTCAAAAGAAATGTTGGCGCTAGAAAAAAATCTGCGTATTTATACGTTATCGCAGATTGATGAAGAACAAATCATTCTGCAATTAAGGCAAGATTCGTATTAGGGAACAGCAAAAAAAGAGCTTATCCGTGCCAAAGCGATCGTCCATAAGGTCACAACACAGCCTTATGAACGAATCACTTACAGTTGGCAAGGATAGGCTCTTCTTTCTATCGTTTTGGCACAAAAAAAGACCTTGACAGGTCGTATGGGATATGGTAACATATTCAAATGTATCAGTATAATTTTATGTATTCGACACTCTAAAAACAGTATATCATACTGTTTCATCAATTTCAACATTTTTTTAAACCATCTTATCAAATTATATGTTAAAAAGTTCGGTTTGCGAACTTTTATCCGTAATTTACAAAGTATTTCTAGTCACTGTCGTCAACTTTAAGCAAAGAGTAAGCAGTTGCCCCGTTTTTGTTTGGGGTCAAGCCCTTTAAACGGGTTTGAAAGTGTGGGTAACGCCTGCGGCCTTATCTTTGTTGTCTTTCAGTTGGCGACATTGCTTTCCTATTAAACAAAAATCCAGATTTACATACCAGAGAAGTCTAACATACATGAAAAATGTCAATAGTTTTTTAAAGCAACACAAATTCGTTTTATACAACCACTGCGAATTTGGTTTACTATACAGCAACAATTCGGAACCAATTATTTTTTATAGGGGTGAAGCTTAAATGGAGAAGGGCAGAATACGTTCGGCAAAGCAAGGCGACGCAACACGTATGAGTTACTCGAGAATCAAAGAAGTTCTGGAAATGCCTAACCTTTTGGAATTGCAGAAAGACAGCTATCAATGGTTTATCAAGGACGGCTTGAGGGAAGTCTTCCAAGATATAACGCCGATTACCGATTTTAGCGGCAATTTGGTGTTAGAATTTATCGATTTCTCGATGGATTCTGAACCGAAATATTCCATCATGGAATGTAAAGAGAGAGATGCCACATATGCAACCCAATTAAAGGTAAAAACGAGACTTCGCAATAAAGAGATCGATGAAATTAAAGAACAAGAGATCTTTATGGGCGATTTCCCAAAAATGACGGAGACCGGCACGTTCATTATAAATGGGGCAGAACGTGTTATCGTAAGTCAGTTGGTTCGTTCACCGGGCATATACTACTCGATGTCAAAAGATAAGGTGGGCAAAAATCTGCTAACCGCTACCGTGATTCCGAACCGTGGTGCATGGCTTGAGTACGAAACAGATTCTAACGATATTTTTCATATCCGTGTCGATCGAACGAGAAAAGTGCCGGTCACCGTATTTATCCGTGCCATGGGCGTGGGAAGCGATGCCGATATTATTGCTAAATTTGGAGAAGAACCAAAATTATTGGCTTCTATTGAAAAAGACATTACCAAGACCTACGAAGAAGGGTTAATTGAAATATATAAAAAGGTACGTCCGGGCGAACCGCCAACGGTAGAGAGTTCTGCGACGTTGCTTCGAAACATGTTCTTTGACGCCAAGCGATATGATTTGGCCAAAGTGGGTCGTTATAAATTCAACAAAAAATTAGCACTTAAAAATAGAATCAATGGCTTTAGACTGGGCGAAAACGTGGTAGATCCTCAATCTGGCGAGATTATCGCAGAAGAGGGTCAAGTGGTGACGCGTAGTCTTGCCAATGACATACAAAACACCGGCACCGAGTCGGTGACGATTGCCTTAGACGATGGCCGCATGGTCAAGGTTTTAAGCAACATGGTCGTGTCGATTGACGAATTTATCAAGCCTTTCGGGTTTGACGCAGAGAGTGTCAATGTAAGAGAACACGTACATTATCCATCGTTAAAAAAACTTCTCGATACGTATAGCGATCCAGAAGAGTTAAAACAATCTATTATTGATAATATGCAGGATTTGGTGCCAAAATACGTTACCGTTGAAGACATTTTTGCATCCATTTGCTATGTCTTAAATCTTGACTATAACATCGGCCAAGAAGATGATATTGACCATTTGGGCAACCGTCGTATCCGTGCGGTGGGCGAACTTTTGCAGAACCAGTTCCGCATCGGCTTGTCACGTATGGAACGTGTGGTAAGAGAACGTATGACCATCCAAGACATGGACATCGTGACGCCACAAAACTTAATCAACATTAAACCAGTCACCGCCGCAATCAAAGAGTTTTTTGGTAGCTCTCAGTTGTCACAGTTTTTGGATCAAACCAACCCGCTCGGCGAGTTGACCCATAAAAGACGTCTTTCTGCATTAGGCCCCGGCGGTCTCTCCAGAGAGCGTGCCGGATTTGAGGTTCGTGACGTCCATGTTTCCCATTATGGTAGAATGTGCCCGATTGAGACCCCCGAAGGCCCCAACATCGGCCTCATTAACTCCCTTGCTACGTTTGCGCGTATTAACGAATACGGCTTTATTGAAGCGCCTTATCGCATCATTGACAAAAAAGGCGAAGTGCCCGTTGTCACCGAGAATTTTATCTACGTAACAGCGGACGAAGAAGAGAGTTATGTTATCGCACAGGCCAATGAACCGCTAGACGAAAATGGTCATTTTGCAAACAAAAAAGTTTCGGCAAGAGCGGGCGAGGACAACATCGAGCTAGATCCACACAAAATTGACTTGATGGACGTTTCGCCAAAACAAATCGTGTCTGTGGCGACAGCACTCATTCCGTTCCTTGAAAACGACGACGTTACAAGAGCACTGATGGGTTCGAACATGCAACGACAAGCCGTGCCTTTGATCAAAAATGATTCGCCAATCGTCGGCACTGGTATGGAATATAAAACAGCCAAAGATTCAGGTGTTGTTATTATTTCGAATTGTGCCGGTATCGTGCAAAGTGTTTCGTCAAACGAAATTATTATTCGCACGGACGCAGGCAAGCTAGAAACCTACAAACTGATCAAGTTTAAACGGAGCAACCAAAACACATGCGTGAACCAAAGACCGATTGTAGACAAAGGTCAACGCGTGAAGGTGGGCGATATTATCGCCGATGGCCCTTCCACCCAACTCGGAGAACTTGCCCTTGGCAAAAATCCGCTGATCGGCTTTATGACATGGGAAGGTTATAACTATGAGGACGCGATTCTTTTAAGCGAAAAATTAGTAGAAGATGACGTGTATACCTCCGTTCATATAGAAGAATACGAATCAGAGGCGAGAGATACAAAGCTCGGCCCTGAAGAAATTACAAGAGACATACCAAATGTGGGCGAAGATGCGCTTAAAGATTTGGGCGAGACGGGTATCATCCGCATCGGTGCCGAAGTGCGTCCAAACGATATCTTGGTCGGAAAAGTGACGCCAAAAGGCGAAACCGAATTGACCGCAGAAGAACGTTTGTTGCGCGCAATCTTTGGCGAAAAGGCAAGAGAAGTAAGAGATACATCTCTGCGTGCGCCTCATGGCGAAAGTGGTATCATTGTCGATGTAAAAATATTTACAAGAGAAAACGGTGACGAATTGCCACCGGGCGTTAACCAATTGGTGCGTGTGTATATCGCGCAAAAACGTAAGATTTCAGTAGGCGACAAGATGGCAGGACGTCACGGCAACAAGGGCGTTATCTCTCGTGTTCTTCCAATCGAAGATATGCCATTTCTTCCAAACGGTAGACCTCTTGATATCGTGCTAAACCCATTGGGCGTTCCATCTCGTATGAACATCGGGCAAGTATTGGAAGTCCATTTGGGCTTGGCATCAAAAGCCCTCGACTGGAAAATCGCGACACCTGTCTTCGACGGTGCCAACGAAATCGACATTATGGACACATTAGATTTGGCCAATGACTATGTTAACACGCCATGGGACGAATTTGAAAAAAAATGGAAACCTGTCCTTGAAGAAGATATATTTGAAGGTCTTGAAAAAAATAAAGCCCACCGCGATGAGTGGAAGGGCGTTCCGATTTCTCGCGACGGCAAGATACGGTTGCGAGATGGGCGTTCTGGCGAGTATTTTGACAATGCGGTCACTGTTGGGTACATGCATTATCTAAAATTGCATCACTTGGTAGACGATAAAATCCATGCCCGTTCGACAGGCCCTTACTCACTGGTTACCCAACAACCGTTGGGCGGTAAAGCCCAGTTCGGCGGACAGCGGTTCGGCGAGATGGAGGTATGGGCGCTTGAAGCATATGGCGCGGCATATACATTGCAAGAAATTTTGACCGTAAAATCCGATGATATTGTGGGTCGTGTAAAAACATACGAAGCCATTGTCAAAGGCGAAAATATTCCAGAGCCGGGCGTGCCAGAATCGTTCAGGGTATTGCTAAAAGAATTGCAAGCACTTGCGCTTGACGTGCGTGTGCTGTTGGATGATAAAACAGAGCTAGAAATCAGAGAGTCAGTAGACGACATTGATGATTTGAATGTGAACATTGAAGGCATCGATCATGAGGCTCCTGTTGTGAGCCATCCTGAAAGCAAAAAGCCCGATAATGATATAACCGATATTTTAAACTTTGGCGTATTCGCAACCGATGACGAAGATGAATTTTATGACGAAGACGAAGATGTTTCCGAAAGTGAGCTTGCGCTAGAAGAAGTCGTTGAAATTGATGACGATTTAAGCCTAGGGCTAGACCTTGGCTTGCTAGATGGCTTTGGCGCTGACGGTCTTGAGACAGAGGAATTGATACTGGATATCGACGTAGATTTAAGTGACGATATCAGTTCTCTGATTGATTTGGATGTGCAAGATGAAGAATAGGAGGGAGGATACTGAAATGACAACCCAGGCTCAAAATAATGAACAGCCGATTTCATTTGATTCGATCAAAATTGGTTTGGCATCTCCTGAAAAAATTCGTGAATGGTCAAAGGGCGAGGTAAAAAAACCGGAAACCATTAACTATAGAACATTAAAACCAGAGCGTGATGGCTTGTTTTGCGAGAGGATTTTTGGCCCGAGCAAAGATTGGGAGTGTCATTGCGGAAAATTCAAACGCATTCGATACAAAGGCGTTGTCTGTGACCGCTGTGGTGTCGAAGTAACAAAATCAAAAGTTAGACGCGAAAGAATGGGTCACATCGAATTGGCGGCACCTGTTTCGCATATCTGGTACTTTAAAGGCATACCAAGCAGAATGGGGCTTATCCTCAGCATGTCCCCAAGAGCCCTTGAAAAAATATTGTATTTTGCCTCTTATGTTGTCTTAGAATCAGGGGATACAGGTCTTACATATAAAGACTTGTTGACAGAAAAAGAATACAAAGATGCATACGACAAGTATGGCAATACGTTTAAGGTAGGCATGGGCGCAGAAGCAGTCGAAGCGCTTTTAAAAGCAATCGACTTAGAGCGAGAATCAAAAGAACTAAAAGAAGCGCTTAAAACGACGTCCGGACAAAAACGGATTCGTACCATCAAAAAATTAGAAGTCATTGAATCATTCCGCTTGTCTCAAAACAAGCCAGAGTGGATGATATTAGACGCCATCCCCGTTATCCCACCGGATATCAGGCCGATGGTGCAGCTGGACGGTGGTCGGTTCGCCACCTCCGACTTAAATGATTTATACAGACGTGTCATCAACCGAAACAACAGATTAAAGCGTTTGCTAGATTTAGGCGCACCCGACATCATCGTGCGCAACGAAAAAAGAATGTTGCAAGAAGCGGTGGATGCGTTAATTGACAACGGTAGACGCGGCAGACCTGTAACAGGCCCTGGCAACAGACCACTTAAATCTCTCTCCGATCTTCTAAAAGGCAAGCAAGGTCGTGTCAGACAAAACTTGATCGGCAAACGTGTAGACTACTCTGGACGTTCGGTTATCGTCGTCGGCCCTACACTGAAGATATACCAATGTGGCTTGCCAAAAGAAATGGCGATTGAGTTGTTTAAGCCGTTTGTTATGAAAAAATTAGTAGAAGATGGCTTGGCACACAACATAAAATCTGCCAAACGAATGGTAGAACGGTTACAACCCGAAGTTTGGGATGTGCTAGAATCTGTCATCAAAGAGCATCCGGTTATGTTGAACCGGGCACCGACGCTCCATCGCCTTGGTATTCAGGCCTTTGAGCCGGTTTTGGTCGAAGGACGCGCGCTAAAGTTGCATCCTCTCGTTTGTACGGCATACAACGCCGATTTCGACGGCGATCAAATGGCTGTGCACGTTCCGTTGTCGGTAGAAGCCCAAGCAGAATGTCGATTCTTGCTTTTGGCACCAAACAACTTATTAAAACCGTCTGACGGCGCACCGGTTACCGTTCCGTCTCAGGATATGGTCTTGGGTATTTATTATCTGACCATCGAAAGAGAAAATGAGAAGGGCGAAGGTAAAATATTTAAAGACGAAAATGAAGCGCTCCTCGCCTATGACAATGGCGTCATTAGCCTTCATGCAAAAATAAAAGTAAGAAGAACATTGAAAATCGGAGACGTAGAGCAAGCCAAAATCGTGGATACGACGGTTGGTCGAATCATCTTAAACGAGATCATTCCTCAAAATCTTGGATTAGTGGACAGAACAAAAGAAGAAAATGCGTTCCGCTATGAAATTGATTTTCTAACCGATAAAAAAGCACTGGGTAAGATTATCAATCGTTGTATCAACAAATTCGGATCAAAAAATACAGCGGTCATATTGGATAATATTAAAGGCCTGGGCTTCAAATATTCGACAAGAGGTGCCTTGACGGTTTCGGTTTCCGACATGGAAATTCCAGAATCCAAACAAGGATACTTAGACGAAGCCGATTTAGTGGTAGAAAACGTATGGCGTATGTTCAGACGCGGCCTGATGACTGACAAAGAGCGCCATGAACAAGTCATCGTCGCATGGAACAAAGCCAACGAAAAAATTACAAAGGCATTGCTTGATGGCCTTGCAAAAGATAACAACATCTACATGATGGCAAAATCTGGTGCCCGTGGTTCGGATAGCCAGATTAAACAGTTGGCCGGTATGCGTGGTCTGATGGCAAGCCCTTCGGGCGGTATCATCGAGCTTCCGATCAAATCGAACTTCCGTGAAGGTTTGTCTGTGCAAGAGTACTTTATCTCCGCCCATGGTGCCCGAAAAGGTCTTGCGGATACAGCCCTTCGTACAGCCGACTCTGGTTATTTAACAAGAAGACTTGTTGACGTTTCGCAGGATATTATTATCCGCGAATGGGATTGTTGTGCCGATCATTACGAAGACAAAAAGCAATTGATCGGCATGAAGGTTGCAGCTTTCATGGATGGCGACGAGACAATCGAACCGCTTGCAGATCGTTTGAGAGGTCGCTGGTCTGTTGATTCGATTGTGAATCCCGAAACAGGCGAGGTTATCGTAGAAGAAGACAACATCATTACCCCAGATCAAGCCGATTTGGTTGAAAAAGTAGGCATCAAAGAGGTTCGCATTCGAACCGTCCTCACATGTCGTTCGAGAAGAGGGCTTTGCTCTAAATGTTATGGTGCCAACATGGCGTCGGGACGTATCGTAAGAATTGGTGAAGCGATCGGTATTATTGCGGCGCAATCCATTGGCGAGCCGGGTACACAGCTTACCATGCGTACGTTCCATACAGGCGGTATTTCGGGCGATGACATCACACAAGGTCTCCCTCGTGTCGAGGAAATCTTTGAGGCAAGAAAGCCAAAAGGTCTTGCCATCATTGCCGAGATATCAGGCAAAGTATCGGTTGTGGATAACAAGAAAAAACGTGAAGTCGTTATTACAAATGAAGAAGAAGCCAAAGAATATTTAATTCCGTATGGCTCACGGATCAAGGTATACAACGGTGACACGGTCATCGCCGGTGATGAGTTGACAGAAGGTAGCGTGAATCCACACGATATTCTGAAAATCAAAGGCATACGCGGCGTGCAAGATTATATGTTGCAAGAAGTACAGCGCGTATACCGTTTGCAAGGCGTTGATATCAACGACAAGCATATCGAGGTTATCGTGCGTCAAATGTTAAAGCGTATCAAGATTGAAGAAAACGGCGATACACTTTTGTTGCCGGGTAGTCTTGTCGATTGGCTCGAATTTGAAGAAGTCAATACGAAAGTAGAAGATGAAGGGCTTGAGAGAGCAAACGGAACACGGGTGTTGCTTGGTATTACAAAGGCATCGCTTGCCACCGATTCCTTCCTTTCTGCCGCCTCCTTCCAAGAGACAACAAGGGTGTTGACAGAAGCCGCAATCAAGGGCAAAGTTGACCCACTGATTGGCTTAAAAGAAAATGTTATTATCGGTAAGCTGATACCAGCCGGTACAGGCATGCAGTTCTACCGCCAAATTGATTTGGAAATGACATCTGAGAAATAACGCTCTGAAAAGAGCCATTGCAAAGCGGAATCCGTTTGCAATGGCTCTTTTTTAATGATATAATGTTCAAAAATTGAATATGGTGGAGGATGGCATTGATCGCATATATAAAGGGCACCATTGAGCATATCACAGACAACAGTCTCATCATCGAGAACAACGGCATCGGCTATCATGTCTATGTATCCAACAACACACTGTCTGATGCAAAACAAGGGGAACAGACAAAAATTCATACCTATATGAATGTAAAAGAAGACGGCATTACGTTATATGGGTTTAAGACCGAAGAAGAAATGAACATGTTCCAGTTGCTCATTACCGTGTCGGGCATCGGCCCAAAGGTAGCGCTCATGATGTTGTCTAGCCTCACCCCCTCGCAAGTAGCATTGGCCATCATTACAGACGATGTCAATACGTTGACCAAGTGCCAAGGGGTAGGCAAGAAAACAGCACAGCGCGTGGCACTCGAACTTCGGGATAAAATCAAGACAGAAGACGCCATGATGGTAGACATTACAGGCGCACAGCAGACGATCGAATTTGCGTCAAAAGATGCCGCCAAGCAAGACGCCATTGAAGCGTTAATCGCCCTCGGGTTTAGCCGGAGTGAGTCGGTGAAACATGTACTGGCGGTATCGGTAGACGGCATGAGTGCCGACCAGATGATTAAAGGCGCACTCAAAAAAATCAATACGAGATAAGGGCGGCGGTAACAATAGAAAATAGAATTATCACATCCATTTTGCAAGATGATGATCTTGCAATCGACCAAAGCATTCGCCCAGATACGTTTGACTCATACATCGGGCAGGAAAAAGTGAAGAGCAACATGAAAATATACATTGAGGCGGCGAAGCAAAGAAAAGAAACGTTAGACCATGTGTTGCTGTATGGCCCACCCGGGCTTGGCAAAACAACATTGTCCAACATCATCGCAAAAGAAATGCAGGTAGGCATCAAAATCACGTCTGGCCCCGCCATCGAAAAGGCGGGTGACATGGCGGCGGTTTTGAATAACCTAAACGAAGGGGACATCTTGTTTATAGATGAAATCCATCGATTAAACCGCATGATAGAAGAAATTTTGTATCCGGCGATGGAAGATTTTGTGCTCGATATCGTCATTGGCAAAGGACCATCAGCGAAGAGCATCCGTGTCGATTTGCCCCACTTTACCCTTGTGGGGGCGACCACCCGAATCGGGCTTCTCACAGCACCCCTCAGAGATCGTTTTGGCGTCATCAGTCGCTTAGAATTATACGCGCTAGACGAACTCAAACAAATCATCAAACGCTCTGCGAAGGTGTTTGAAATCGACATCAGTGACCAAGGGGCAGAGGAAATCGCCCGGCGATCGCGAGGCACCCCTCGAATCGCAAACCGGCTGTTAAAGCGGGTGCGGGATTTTGCACAGGTAAAACACAACGGCGCCATCACCGACAGCATTGCCAAGGAATCACTCGACATCTTAGAAGTGGATAAGATGGGGCTCGATCTCATTGACAGGAAGATGATGCTCGGCATGATCCAAAAGTTTGTCGGGGGGCCTGTGGGGCTTGATACGTTGGCCGTGTCGATTGGGGAAGAACCCGAGACGATTGAAGAAGTGTACGAACCATACCTCATACAGCTTGGGTATATCCAGCGGACGCCTCGGGGCAGGATGGTGACAGCGCTCGGGTATAAGCATTTTGGGCTTAACCAAGAGAGCGCCGATGGGCTAGGGGGGATTGTGTGAGCATTTTTAAAAAAATACAATTTAATGCGCCGGTCATCCTGATCTTTGCACTGGTGTCACTCCTTGTTCTGGGGTTGGGGGCGATAACCAATAACCAATCCACTTACTTGCTTTTTAGCGTCTACCGTAGCCCGATGCAAGATGTGTTTTTTTGGTTCAGACTATTCGGGCACGTGTTGGGTCACGCGAATTTTGAGCACTATTTTAACAATATACTGATTCTTCTTCTGATCGGCCCCATTTTAGAAGAGAAATATGGCTCTCGCAACATTATATTGATGATTATTTTTACGGCGCTACTGACTGGCATTTTAAATGTTTTGTTGTTTGACACGGCGCTTTTAGGCGCAAGCGGCATTGTGTTTATGTTTATCTTGCTTAGTTCTTTTACAAACGTACAAAAAGGTCGGATTCCGGTGACGCTGTTTGTCATCGCTGGCATCTACATTGGCCGGGAAGTGTACGACGCCGTGTTCGGCAGTGATAATATTTCACAAATTACACACATATTTGGTGGACTGTGCGGAAGCCTTTTTGGCTTCTGGCTCAATAAAGAATAAACTGCAAACGGGCACAGATGGTGCAATTAAAAATCTTCTGCCGTGCGAAGTGCGTGCACTCTCAAAGTTTTTTAATTGCTTGATATGACCGTTGCAGTATAGAAAGGTGTTGGATAAAATGTTTAAAATCACAATTGAGGACTTGTTGGCAGAAGTCAAAGAAGAGATGATGTGCTATGAGGAACTAGGGGAAGAGGCGGCAACGCGTTGGGAAAAACGATTTCTACTATGGCTTCATAACGACAAAATTAAAAAGCCGTCTATCAAGCAAGAGAAGGGCAAAACCTATTACACGTTGCAAGACGAAGCTGATCTGTTTTCGATTATCGACCACTATTGGGCGGCGATTGAAAACAACGAGGAAGACGTGTACTGGAATAAATTTCAATAGAGGGGGGCAGAGCGCATGGCAGCAGGAGAGACTCAAAACGATTCGAAGGAAGCGCTTGGCATCGCTTCGTCTACAGTAGGCGATAGGGAGAGCACCGAACCACTTGTAAAAGAAAATCGTATCATCGAATACTGCGCGGTGGCGATTGCCTGCGTTACCCTCATTCTGTATTCGATGTGGACCACAAAACGTGTGGACATACCGCTTCCGATGCTTCTGGCTCCTTTTGTGTCTGTGGTGTTATTTTGTATCGGGATATTCCGTTCTGTTGACAAGACGAAACAGCTTTTTTCCATTACACCAGAGGTGAGTTTCTATGAGGACTATGACCAATCCCTCATCACGTTATATAGAAAGATAAATTTTCTTACGATTTGGTGTTTTGTTTTGGCACTGGAGATTGGTTTTATCGCCGCCGCGGTGAACACAAATGGGACGAACGGCATCTTAGAATCGCTGTTCGGACGCATACGATATGGATTTGACTGCAACAGCTATATAGAGCTTGCAAAAAATTGGTACCAAAATGTCGATTCTGATTTGAAACTATACATTGTGTTCTTTCCGGTTTATCCGGCGATTATGCGCGGTGTGCATCTGTTTGTAGAAAACTATACGCTGTGTGGATTTATTATCAGTGGATTTTTTGCCATATGCGCAGGGGTTGTTCTGTTCGAACTGGCACTGTTAGAGCATGGCTTGGGGTTTGCGAAGCGTGTCGTTGCCTTTAACTTTTTATTGCCGGTGTCATTCTTCTTTGTCGTGCCTGAAACAGAGAGCACATTTTTGTTTTGTACAGTATTGTTTTTTTATCTTTTGAAGCGAGAGAAGTGGCTGTTACTATTTTTTGTGGGTATCGTGGCAGCGCTGACCCGCTCGGCTGGTGTGCTATTGTTTGTTCCCTTTATGGCCACATTTCTGCCCAGGGTGTTGGTTAAAAGAGATGGCGCCACAGGGTTTTTATGGAATAAAAACTTGAACGGCCTACAAACCATCAAGATTTTTGTTTGCGGTCTTGGCCCCCTTATCGGTATCGGGCTGTATCTGTTGCTAAACTATCAAGTGTATGGAAATTTCTTTCAGTTTGCGGTGTTTCAGCGGGAACATTGGAGCCTTGAAATGGATTCTTTCTTTAATACCGCTTTTTATGCCGTTGATTATATGAAGCGGTATTTGGCAGAGGGCAATGGGTTGGCGTATTCTGTCTTTGGGGCCGATTTGCTCTGCTTGTTCGGCACACTGATACTCATTATTGTCGGTGCTAAGAAAATTAGTGCGGTTTACACGTCGTATGCCTTTTTTTATTTTCTGTTTGTTTTTGCGCCGACATGGCTCATTGGTGGGGTTCGTTATAGCTTGTGTCTGTTTGTTTTGCCCTTTTATTTGGCGGCCATTACCCACAAGCGTACCTATCTTACCATTGTGCTTGGCGTCGTTTTATTGAGTATTAACATCTTCTTCCTGATTTTGGTAGGAAAGGGATATCAGTTTTATTAACAATACATATCATATGAATTACGACTTGGAGATACTGACGCCATTGTAATAGTGGGTTAGTATCTCTTTGTAGTTTTTCCCTTCTTTCGCCATAAAGTTAGCGCCATACTGGCTCATGCCAGCACCATGCCCATAGCCCTTTGTCTCGATCACAAACGAATCTGGCTTGTCTGTGATGGTGAAGCAACTCGAGCGCAAATGAAACATCGACCGAAAGGCTACCCCGCTGACCTGTATCGTGCCAATCTGCACCGTCTTCACATACCCCGCCTTTGTACGCGCCACAATCGAAATAGAATGACCCGACATGGTGGGGTACTTCTGTTTGATCGTATCCCAAAATTTTGTCTTCGGTATGGTCGTGTCTACAATAAAATCAGGTGCGTTTTCATCCTCTTGGCTGTCTACACTGGTCAAATATGGGAGTTCACTTGACCACACATTTTCGGACGCTTCGGTGATGCCCGCGCTCGTCGAATGGAATACGGCCTCAATAGGCTCTTCGTGATAGGTCAATATTTCGCCCCTTGTTGTGTCGACAGCGTCGCTTATTTTGCTATAATAGACATCAAACTGCGCGCCCCAATTTTTTTTCATTTCCTCCACCGATACGTACGCCTGTTCAATCTTCTCCGCATCAATCTGGGCGGTGTCGGTATGCTTGATGGCGTACGTTCTGGCGGCAACGGCCTGTGCCTTTAACGCCTCCATCTCAAAGGAGGCCGGCATCTCGGCCGCCACCACCCCTTTTAAATAATTTTCAAAGGGAACGGGTTCTTGCTCCTCTGTGTCAGGGTTGTACACAAGTACATTGGTGAGCGGCTTGTCTGGCAAGGTCGATATGTCCTCTTTTTTAGCGGTAGTCGTTTGTTGGTTTGGAGGCACCACTGTATACAGCATCGTGATGCCGAAGGGCACAAGCAGTAGCGCGCTTACCAGATATAGAAAGGACAGCAAAATGTGTTTTAGATTCATTGGATACCTCACAAAAACGTAATAATTTACGGCCATGATCCCTAGGTATACCAATTCGTATAAAAGAGCCAAGCCTGTACAATATATGAACGAAAAAAATGTTTTATGTATAGTTTTTATAAAATAGGCAATACTATAATTAAAGTTTGTACAATTTATCGAAATTTGGAAACGCTGTAATATACTTTTGCTTTCACACGGTTCTTATGCTATAATTGTAACATAGAAGGGTATTTTGTAGAGGGTGCGGATTCGATTCGAATTGCGTATATGTGCACGTTACGATGGGGAGTGAATTTGGTGTTTGATGTAGGTGATAAAGTTGTGTATCCGATGTACGGTGCAGGGGTCATTGAAGGTCTTGAAGAGAAGGCGATCGACGGGCAGACGATTATGTACTACGTAATGAAAATACCTGTCGGAAATTTAAAGATTATGATATCTGCCAATAAGGCAGAAACTTTGGGGATCAGAGAAGTTTCGGGCTCTGATGAAGTAATGAGTATCATTCGAGATGCATTGCCGATTTCGATGTCCGACAACTGGAACCAACGCTACAAAGAAAATTTAGAACGGATCAAAACCGGCGAATTAATGAAGGTTGTTGAAGTGTTTAAAACCCTGATTTACAGAGAACGGTTAAAGGGGCTTTCAAGCGTAGAAAAAAAATTATTGGGTACAGCCAAGCAAATTATTTTGAGCGAAATTATTATGTCTCAAAATGTGGATAAAGAGCACGCGGAGTCGATACTGGCAGAAACGGTAACGGGTTAATCAATACCCCCGCTGTTTCATGGAATGGTGAATAGAGTATATGCGCTTCGCAGTCGAAGGCGGTATTGTTTTTTAGAGGGCTCCTATTGTATGGGGCCTTTTTGGCGCGTTAAAATACTTTTTTATGCCACACATACCCTAAATTCAACAATATATGCAATTCCCGCGAATCCATATTCGGTATTTCTTGACATTGTCATCAAAACGTAATAAAATATATAGGTGTGTAATAGGTGAAGCTTTACACTAAAAATTAAGATTAAGGAGGTGTTTCGAACTGAACCCGATAGTCGTAATCGTTGTAGTGATATCATTTATATTATTTGGAGTGATTTGCTATTTTCTCGGAATCTTTAACCGAAAAAGAGTGGCTGAAGCCAAGATCGGTTCCGCTGAAAAAGAAGCTGAAAATATATTGATAGAAGCTAAGAAAAATGCAGAATCAAAGAAAAAAGAAGCGTTACTAGAAGCAAAAGAAGAAAACCTAAAAGCAAAAAATGAAATCGACAAAGAAATCAAAGAAAGACGCACAGAATTGCAAAGGCAAGAAAAGAGATTGATCCAAAAAGAAGAAGCGTTAGACAAAAAGAGTGAGGCATTTGAGAAAAAAGAAGAGCAATTGCAAGTTAAGTTAGACGCGCTCGAAGCCAAACACAACGAAGCAAAAGAAGTGCTTAAAAATCAAGTTCGTGAACTGGAGAAAATTTCCGGCCTCACATCCGACCAGGCCAAAGAATATTTATTGGCCACAATCGAATCAGAGGTGAGACATGAATCCGCTTTGCTTATTAAGGATCTTGAATCCAAAGCGAAACAAGAAGCCGATAAAAAAGCGCGTTCAATCCTTTCGTCCGCCATCCAACGTTGCGCCGTTGACCATGTGACAGAAACAACCGTTTCGGTTGTTCACTTGCCAAATGACGAAATGAAGGGCCGTATCATTGGCCGCGAGGGACGTAATATCCGCACCATCGAATTATTAACAGGTATCGATTTAATCATCGACGATACACCTGAGGCTGTTATTTTATCTGGGTTTGACCCGATGAAACGTGAAATTGCAAAAATTGCGCTTGAGAAACTCATTGTGGACGGGCGCGTACATCCGGCCAGAATAGAAGAAATGGTTGAAAAGGCAAAAAAAGAAGTCGAAGTGATGATCAAAGAAGAGGGCGAAGCCGCTTCTTTCGAGACAGGCGTTCATGGTTTACACCCAGAACTCATTCGCTTGCTTGGAAAAATGAAGTTTAGAACCAGTTATGGTCAAAATGTCTTGAGACATTCCATCGAAGTATCTCATATATGCGGCATGATCGCGGGCGAATTGGGCGTGGATATTACCATGGCAAAACGTGCCGGTTTGCTTCATGATATCGGAAAGTCTGTTGATTATGAAGTAGAAGGTTCTCATGTGAGCATTGGTGTCGCTCTTTGTAAAAAATATCGTGAATCCGATGTTGTTTTAAATGCCATCGAAGCACATCATAACGACGTCGAGCCAACCAATATCATTTCGGTTTTGGTACAAGCAGCAGATGCGATATCTGCCGCCAGACCTGGTGCAAGACGTGAAACATTAGAATCTTACATTAAGCGTCTCCAAAAATTAGAAGAAATTGCAGAATCTTTTAAAGAAGTTGAAAAATCTTTCGCAATCCAAGCAGGTCGTGAATTGCGAATTATTATACTGCCAGATCAAGTGGATGATGACGGTTTAACGCTTCTCGCGCGTGATATCGCCAAGAAAATTGAAAGCGAACTCGAATATCCTGGTCAAATCAAAGTCAATCTGATCCGCGAGACCCGCGCGGTTGATTACGCAAAATAACATAGGCTCCTTAGGTTCTATGAAAAACTGTATATACAGTTTTTCATAGAACCTTTTTTTTATACGTAAGCATTGTGTCTATTGCCCCTTGGTAAACATGCGCTTGTAGCTCTTCTGGTAGTTTTGCAAGTTCTTCCACCATGCCGTTTGCAATGGCCGTCGTCCAGATGTCTTTTATTTCTTCCTGCCGCGTTGCTGAAAGTTCATAGAAGTTGTGTCGGATTGGTATTTGGGATATGTCTATTCTTTTTGGCATTTCATCACCTCGTGAATAGGTATGATGCATATAGTTTGTCTTATGCGTTTTTAGCGCAGGCGGCATATTTCAAACCTTGATGCCATATATATACGCTTTAGGGCTGTGGGGTGATTAAATGAAAATTGCAATTTACAGCAGAAAGTCGAAAATGACAGAAACCGGTGACAGCATCACAAACCAAGTCAATATGTGCAAAGACTACGCCAAGTTTCATTTTGGGGTATGTGAGTTTATGATATATGAGGACGAGGGGTTCTCCGGTGGCAATATGGATAGACCCATGTTTAAAAAATTAATGGCAGATATCGGGACAGAACAGATTGAAGTCTTGATGTGCTATCGGCTCGACCGAATCAGCCGGAATGTGAACGACTTCTCCTCCACGCTTGAACGACTCAACCATCACAATGTCGCGTTTGTGTCCATCACAGAGCAGTTTGATACATCTACACCACTGGGCAAAGCCATGCTGTCTATATCCTCTGTTTTTGCAGAGCTCGAACGCGATACCATCGCCCAAAGAATTACAGATAATTTTACAGAACTGGCCAAGACAGGACGATATTTGACGGGCACCCCGCCAGAAGGGTTTGTAAAAAAGACCATCCTGCATGACAACGGAAAGCGTTACAATGTATTAGAAGTTGTTCCCGACGAGGCCGAAAAAATCCAACTCCTCTATGAAAAATATAGGGCGTGGGAGAGCCTGACGAGAGTGGTTATGTTTTGTTTTGAAAATGAGATACAGACAAAATCAGGAGCCAGTATTAAAACTGATTCGGTGGCTAGAATATTGACACATCCACTATATGCTGTTGCCGATGGCTATACATATGAATACTTTCGATCGTTAGGCGCTACGATTGTTGCCCCAAAAGAATTATTTGATGGCGTTCATGGGATCACGGTCTTTAGGCGTACGAAAAAAGCGAGAGGTCGTCATAACGATCGAAGCGAAGCACACGAATGGATCATTGGCGTCGGTCACCACGAAGGCATTATACAGTCTGGCGACTGGATCGCCACACAAAAGCTAATAAACAGCAGAAAGCTGCTATGGGCAAGAAAAGCCACGGGTGCGACGGGCATATTAAACGGCATTTTGAAATGCTCAAAATGCGGAGACTATATGCGTCCTGTATGCATTCGTGACGGCACATTCTACTACACTTGTGTGACGAAGGAAAAAAGCAGGCAGACTCTGTGCACAGCAAAAAATCTAAAGCATACGGCAGACACCGCGGTTGTTGAAGCCATCGCAGGACTGTTGGGTAGTAGAGATCAACTGACCGTAAGGTTACAGCTTGCAGAGCATAAGCCGATGAGAAGTGATAAAACAAACGAATTGAGGCGTTTTGCCCTTCAAAAACAACTGAAAGAAACTGGAAATGCCATCGAAAATCTTGTGATGCAACTATCAAAAAACCAAAGTGAGGCGTTAATCGCCCATATTACAGCGCAAGTGGAAGCGTTAGATGGGAAGACGAAAGCATTGCGAAGTGAATTATCTAAATTGGAAGAAGAAAGGCAAGGGGGAGCGCAGACACACATGGACGCAAATGCCACGAAAAAGGCGATTGATAGGTTTGCGCAGTTCGATTTTAATGATATCGAAGACGTGTTGATCAAACGGAATATCATCAAGACGATGATTCAAAATGTGTATTGGGACGGTTCAGAGATACGCGTTATTTTTTTTTAGATTTTGTTACCACTTCTATGTGTGGTCGGATGATAATAAATCAGTAAGAATATGGGGCGACACCCTCGTCAATTTTTCAGGTCGAGGACCCACCATAGATTGTATCGTGAAGCCAGATATCATTGCCCCCGGGGCACACATCACCTCGTGCCTAACCCCAACACCGTATCATGACCCCGCCAACAAAGAGAATTTATTTGTGCCAACGGAGATGCGGCCAGACAGCAAAAACACCGATATGCTATCCGGTTATACGCAGTTGAGCGGAACATCCATGTCGACGCCGATCGTAACTGGTGCCATTGCGCTACTGCTACAAAAATACCCTTCCTTGCAACCGGACGACATCAAGCATCTGCTAAAACATAGCACCAACACGTTGAACTACCCACAAAATCAGCAAGGATGGGGTTTGCTTGATGTCGAGAAGCTTATCTCTAAGGAGGAACGTCATGTCAGAGTCTAATGTAATATATGAGATCAGCCAAGTCTTCACGGATAAGAACCGAATCAAAAACGATATGAATGAGGCAACCAATCTTGTGATGGAGATGTTCAAAAAAAAGTACATCGATAAGCTACAAACGGAAGCGACTCATTATCTAACCCACGCGCAACAAAATCCTACAAAAGAAATTCATCTGCTGCGCTCCTTAAAACCATTTATGGACGAAACAAAACATGAACATATCGACTACATGATCGACTGCTTCGCTACCATGAATGCACTACAACGCATGCAAAAGGAGCTTCCACTTAAAAAAGCTGTAGACGTGGCACCCGTTGAAGTGGCCGCCGCCCAAGCCAAATCCTCCACAGAGGACGATAACACGGACTCTGTGCACAGCGACGGCATCTATGACCTCGATCATAGCTGTCTCGTTTCTGGGAGTGCCACACGAAAAACAACCGAACCCAATATGATGGGCATGCTGTTTTTATTCATGTTTGGGGGCATAAATAAATTAATGTAGCGGCGTCGAGGGACGAGGGACGGGACATAAAAAGCGGTGAAAGGTTTATCCCTTCACCGCTTTTTATGTGTATTGATACTCCACGTGGGATGAAATCATCATGAAAAACGGATAGAATCCCATAATACTGCTCAGTATTTTCGCTTTGCGAAAACGCGCTACGCGCGCCGGACTTTTTTCCGGTACATATCAGCGACTCCTAGCAGACTTCTGTCAGTATGCGTCGTCGTCGCTTCCTTGTCTTATGAAATTCCATCTCGTTTTTCATTCGATAATTTCATCCCGTGTGGAGTATAGAAAAGAACGTTGCACGATCCCAAGTCGCGACTTGCTGTGGTGATTTATGTATAGTCAATTATTCAAAAGTAGCGGTAGCGCCGTTCATACCAGACGTAAAGGTCATCTTTTTGATGTTGAGTTTATCTTTTAGCAGAGAATAAAATAGTTCGATCAAATTCTCGCAGGTCGCAACCTTTTTAACAACGACAAGCCGACATTCTGGATATGCTTTTGCAAGGTCGGTGTCAATGGTTGCGCCTATGGTCTTGTTGGATGGCGCGCCATCCCGTATGCCCTGCGCTTCATATACTTTTAAAATTTCAGGAAGGATCGGGTCGTTCTCTTGCAAAATAAGTGCGTGGTCAAAATTTTGCAGGTAGTCCCACGCAATGCGCTTTATACCATTGCAAGGGGAGACGAAGCCGTCAGATTCATTTACTTCGCCTTCTACCTCAATCGTTAACTGTCCGTGATGTCCGTGAAGATATTGGGCTTCCCCTTCATATCCTAGAAAACGGTGCGCATATTCTATGCCGATTTTCGTAAATGATATACTGCTTAATGGGATAACGTAATATTTTCTCAGCAAATCCCAGTTGGAACGTTCCGAGAATTGCTGAGAAAATATTTCAAATTCATCCATTAAGCAGTATACCATAATGATTCTCCTTTTTAAGTTTATTTTCGCGATGGAGACAAGCCAAGTGCACAGGTTTGCTTGTGTATTTGGCTCGTTGCCTGCGAATGGGCTAGGGTTACTTCGCGGCTTGGGGCGAAACTGTTCATTTCAAACAACGATAATGATTATCAATTAGTAATATATGTTAAATGATACTATGCACCCCATCTGTTGTCAAGAACTTTTATGGCACAATATTATACTTTACTGATGATGTGAAACATGTTGATTTTTATACACGTTTGGATTATGATAAAAAATAATGAGGTTGGTTTTTTGTGGATCAAAAGTGCCAACATGAATTGCTGTCATCTTGTGAAGGGAACGTGAGTATTTTATGATTGCTGTGCAGGATTATACATGTTTAAACTGCGGTTCGGGGCTGTCGTTTAAGCCGGAGCTACAAAAATGGAAATGTGATTTTTGTCATTCCGAATTTGAAGCGACCGACCTAGACTTATCAATAGAAGAAAAAAAATCGATGGAAGCAGAGCAGATGGAGTTGGACTCCTACGAGTGCAACGTATGTGGCGCTGTTCTGTTGGCAGACGCCAATACATCTGCCACCTTTTGCGTTTATTGCAAAAATCCGGCGATTATCAAAACGCGTTTTTCTGGTAAATTTAAACCGGATAAATTGATCCCCTTTAAAATAACCGAAGAGCAGTCCCGAGGCATTTATAGACAATGGATCAAGCGTAGGCGGTTTGCCCCGAAAACCTTTCGTCTGTCAGACACGATTATGAGCATCAAAGGCATCTATACGCCGTACTGGCTGTTTGATGGTCACGCGTCGGGCAAAATCGAAGGCGAAGCGACAAGGGTTCGAACGTGGACGTCGGGGGATCACCAGTACACAGAGACAAAATTTTATGCAGTGGAACGAGATGGCACGGCAAATTATAAAAAACTACCAGTAGACGCTGTGAAAAAGCTAGACGATGCTTTGGCACAGCAGATTGAGCCGTATGTGTACAACGAGCTGATTGATTTTTCACTTCCCTATATATCGGGGTTTATGGCAGAAAGATATGATGTAGACACGAGTGAAGCACAAATTGCAATGGAACAACGGGCGAAGGCCTATTTGGCAAGCACCCTAAAATCCAGAATCAAAGACTACAGCACCGTCAAAATTAAAAACGCGCAAATCGAAGTGTCTGATGTACAGGCACACTACGCCATATTTCCCCTCTATATGATCGTAAATCAGTTTAAAGGCAAGACGTACACGTTCTTGATTAACGGGCAGACAGGCAAAATATCTGGTGAGACGCCCATTGACGTTACCGTGCAGCTTTTTTATGGCGTCATTATTTTTGTGATTGGGATGCTTGTGTTGATACTGGGGGGTGCTCTCTTTGTTTAAAACAAGGGTTATACGATTGGTTGCGTTCGTAATTGTACTGTTTGTCAGCCTATCCTATGTGGCTACGCTTGAGGCGTTTCAGACGCACAATATTGTGGACGACAAGCACTTTTTGACACAAGAGCAAGTTGAGAAGCTTCAAAAGAAGTGCGATGATATGATTAGCCGATTGCATATCGAGCCGGTCATTGTCATCACAGACGTTGCGGATAAGACCACCATGGAATTTGCGGACGATTATTATGACGCGAACGGATATGGCGTTGGTGAAGACCATTCAGGGCTTTTAATGGCGGTTGACATGCAGAACCGCACCCTTTGGATATCTGAGACAGGAAAAGGCATCGACATCATCACCGACAAAAGACGGGAAGCGATACTTGATGAGGTTACACCTTTTGCAACCGGGCACAATTATTTCGAATTGTGCAACCAGTTTTTGAGCCAAGTCGACAAATATGCGATTCACGATTCACAAACAACTTCCTATGCGGGCAAAATCATATACATGGCGAAAACACCGTTTCCTTATGTGGTTTCACTGGCGGGTTCGATTTTAATCGTTTTATGTTGGACTGCGGTGAGCAGGCCGCGCGCGACGGTAGAAAAAGCCGCATATGAGGAAAGTGGGTCTTTTGTGCTCGACCATGCAGAAGATCGTTTTTTAACCGAAACGACAACGTCTGTCAGGATTGAGAAGCCTTCGTCTGGTGGTGGAGGCGGCACCCACGTCGGCAGCAGTGGCACGACACATAGCGGGTCTGGTCGCAGTTTCTAATGTAATAAGCATAAGGCATGCGCCCCTCAGAATATATTGATTATATTCGGGAAGTAGCAACAATAAAAAGAGGGGTGCTTCTATGCAGAACGAGGGCAAAAGTATGCGGCAAAATGCCAGAGACGTTGGTGGAATACCGCCTGCAAAAATGAGACAAGGCGCAAGTCGTGAAGAAGAAAAAAAATACAACGAGCACATCATCACCATGCTGAAAGAGAGTATGCGTGACGAGAAAACCGACGTCGATTACTACGCGCAGATGATGGAAGAGATGGTCTCGGAAGGGGATAAAGAAATCATACGGGATATCCGAAACGACGAAATCAAGCATTACAAGCTGTTGCAAGAGGTTTATTACGAGTTAGTAGGTGACAAGACGGAGGTCAAGGCCGGCAAAAAAAGCATAACGGGGCACGTCCTACGGGATATCGAAAACAGCTTGTTTGCCGAGCTAGACGCCGTTGCCAATTATAGAAAGCTCTATTTTTCATTTTTAACATTGTCTATTCGGGATATTTTTTTTGAGATTATGAGTGACGAACAGATTCATGCCACAAAACTATCCTATCTGTACGCAAAATATAAATAAGAGAGGAGAAAATACATATGGGCGAAAAGATGGTCACGGTTTTGTTGTCGGTATACAACCCCAATGTGCCGTGGTTGTTACAATTATATGCATCGTTAAACGCCCAAACCTATCCCCATCTACAGGTCGCCATCAGGGACGATGGCTCTACCTCGCTTGCCTTTGACGAGTTAACACGGCTGACAGAGGCGCTGACACGTCCGTACACGTTGGTTCAAAACGAAAGAAACGTTGGCAGTACGAAGACCTTTGAACGGCTGACAATAGAATCAGGCGGGGATTTTTTTGCCTATTGCGACCAAGACGACATCTGGTATCCCGAAAAAATTCAAACCCTTGTAAGCGGCATGCAAACCCGTGAAGACGCCACGCTCTGTTACAGCGACATGCATATCATCGATGGCACTGGGGCGTGCATATACAAAAGTTACATCGATCGGTACAAGCACCATGTTTTTTACGAAGGACGGGGGCTTGTACCGATCTTTTTAAAACGGAATATTTTCCCCGGTTGCACGCTGCTCATAGACGCAAGCGTCGCAAAGAAGGCAATGCCCATGAACCAACAGATGTACCATGACCACTGGTTGGCACTAAACGCCGCCAACGACGGCGCCATTGTATGGATAGACAAGCCTCTTCTTGGCTATCGCATCCATGGCGACAACCAGACGAGTTTTTTGAAGGAGGTCACCTCAAAGGAAACGTACTGCCAAAGTAGAATCGTGCAACATATCCACATGCTGACAAGTATTTCTGAACGATTTGCGGCAGATGAGGTCGTGCAGGCAGAAATTGCGAAGGGCATTGCCGCCGACCATGCGAGGCAAGCGTATTTTCACGGAAATGTGGGCAAAATTTTTGACATTTTTGCCTATGCAAAGCAGAACCGAGCTGTCGGCTTGTTTGAGTTGGTGGCGGGCATTTGCCCAGATTTTGTGTTTCGATGGATGTTGGGCAAATTGAAAAAATAAAAAAGAGAGAAGGTAAGGCAAATGAAGAAGCAACGCAAAAGTTCATTAAGCACTACGGTTACAATCGTGACATTGCTGATGGTTATATTAAGCAGCAGTGTCATCGGAATTTTGGGATATGCCATGCACCGAACGACGGCTATCCAATATGCGGCAAAAAATGCACTGGATATCGCGACCACAGTGGCGGCAGGGATAGACCCAGAGCAATATGCAAAAACCATGGCAGGTGGAAAAAACGATGCGTACTGGAACAGCGTCAAACGATTTGTCAACAATGTCAAAGTCGAAAACGGTGTAAAGTATCTCTACATTATCGATAAGAAGTATGATACACAGGCTACATATTTCATCGAGGCAAGGCGGCCAGATGAAAAAGACGATGCAGCGGTAGGCAAGAAAGAGGAGCTCAGTGCGTTTGCGGACGAAATGTATGATACATTAAAGACCGGCAAAAAGACCCAGTCTGCCATTTACTCGTCTGGTACCTATGGCTATTTGGTTTCGGGCTTTGCCCCTATTTTGGATAAAGACGGAAACACAATCGGCGTTGTAGGTGCTGACACGGCGATGGAGGCGGCGTTGGCAGATGTCGACAGCTTTGGAATAAAAATTTTTGTCATCATCGTTACCTTCTTACTTTTGTTTGGCGTATTGACACTTTGGTTTGTGCGAGTAACCGTGAAGAACCCGATTAAAAAAATTCATGATGTGTCCGCAGGCATTGCGGAAGGGAAGATGGGATTAAACATCGACATACGGCTGAATAACGAAATCGGTGACTTGGCAAGAGATTTTCAGAAAGTGGTTCACACCATCAATGACCTCATCGACAGCACCACGAAAACAGCGAAGGAGCAAAAAGAGGGCAACATGGACGCCAGCATCGACGACTCGGCGTTTACAGGGGCCTATCACGAGATGGCGGTTAGTATAAACGAAATGTTGCACCAAAATAAGCAAGACACAGAAGAAATACTACTGCCCATTAATGCCATCGCAAAAGGTGATTTCCACGTAGCGATCAGAAAGTTTCCGGGTAAAAAAGTGGGGCTTAGTGATGCGATAGAGTCGTTAACAGAAAACCTGAAAACAGTAAGCGATGATATTTCTCTCATGACGCGTTCGGCATCTGTCGGTGATTTTTCAAAGCGACTTGATGTGAACAAATATGGCGGGGATTGGGGGTCGTTGGCGAACAACCTAAACTATTTGCTAGAGGCGATAACAGAGCCAATTCAGGAGTCATCCGTTGTGTTAAAGCAAATGTCAGAGGGCGAGTTGGGCGTCAAGTTGTCGGGTGATTATAAAGGTGATTTTGCGCTGATCAAAAACTCCATCAATGCGACATCGACAGAGATCGCCGTCTACATCACCGAGATTAAAAATATTTTGGCCGAAATTGCGGGGAAAAATTTAAGCGTAGACATACAGAGAAATTATGTGGGGCAGTTTAATGCGATAAAAGACTCGATCAATAATATCGTGTACCAGTTTAACCTGATTTTTGAAAATATATCCGGTTCGGCTACCGAGGTTGCACAAGGGGCGTTGCAACTGGAACGGTCTAGCCTAGAGCTTGCAAGAGAGGCAGAAGTGCAGACCAACACAGTTGACGAGTTGTCTCATACCATCGAGCGAATCAGTGACCAGAATGGGCAAAATGCAGCCAATGCGACCCGCGCGAACGAAATTTCAACAAAAGCAAAACAAAATGCGGAGGAAGGCAACGGTCAAATGAAGCAAATGTTGACGTCTATGGACTCGATTAAAGACGCCTCCAACAATATTTCAAAGATTATAAAAGTAATTGAGGATATCGCGTTTCAGACGAACTTGTTGGCGCTAAACGCGGCTGTGGAAGCGGCACGGGCAGGCCAACACGGAAAAGGGTTTGCGGTTGTGGCAGAAGAAGTGCGAAACTTGGCCAACAGAAGCCAACAAGCGGTAAAAAGCTCAGCAGGGTTGATTGCAGATTCGATTGACCGTGTGAATGAAGGCACCAAGATCGCCAATGCAACAGCAGAATCTCTTGAGGCAATCATGGACAGTGTCTCGGACGTTTCTACGTTGGTGAAGGAGATTAAAGACTCATCAAGCCAACAGACAGAGTCGATCGAAAAACTGAATCAGGGCTTGTACCATATTTCTGAGGCGGTTACAAAAAATTCGGCTTCGTCGCAAGAGGCCACAAGTTTGTCACAAGTGCTTAGTTCGCAATCGGCAGATTTAAAACAATTGATCAATGGGTTTAAATTGAAGAAGAGATAAACCGCGCATATAGGAGGGATGTTCATGGACAAAGCAAGGCAAGTTTTATCTTTTTTCACTAGCATCATGCTGGCACTGCTATTGACCGTCACAATGCCTGTTTCAAATGTGGCGGTGCAAGGGGCAGTTTCATCATCGCCAGTGGCGACGCACATGATCATCAACCAAGTGTTTGGTGCCAATGGCAACGCAGATACGCCGGTGTCTCATGATTTTATAGAACTATACAACCCGACCAATGCCGAGATTGACTTGGCGGGTTACTCCATCCAATATGCGGCGGTCGGCAAAAGTTCATGGGCAAAATTAAACCTAACGGGAAAAGTGCCCGCCCATACGTCCTATCTGATACAGGGTGTAAATCTAAAAACAGGCAGTGCGACGCTTAAATGCACAGTACCCAAAGGCGATATTACATGGGATCAAAAACTTGACAATAAGCAACTCAAAATTGCCCTTGTCAAGTCGACTAGTGCTCTAGCAAAGGCGAATCCGTTGCCAAACGCTGACATCATAGACTTTGTGGGGATAGCGGGCAATGAAAAAGGGGTAGACGACACGATTGATGCCTATGAAGGCGCGGGATTTGCAGTCGGCAAATCAAAGCAAAAGGCAATGAGACGCGTTGCGTTTCAAGATACAGACAACAACATCTTGGATTTTGAACTGGTAGACTACCGGTCTGATTATTTTGCGTCATATGCACCGAGGAACAAAGCGGCCGGTGCGTGGACACAGAGCATCAATGTCGGATCCTTCGACGGGTTAAAGCCAAACACAATCGCCCATTCGTTTACAGGCGACCCCAAAACAACACGCACCATTACATGGCAGACGGGGCTAGAGGTGCCTGTCGGTATGGTGGAAATAACGCCTGCCGCAACCGTTAGCATCGTGGATAAAAAAATTACGACCCAGATCGGTGACCGCTACGAACATGTTGCCTACATAACAGGCCTGTCTCCCGGCAGGGCATACCGCTACAGATGTGGTGACAGCACGCAAGACGGATTCAGCAGTGCATATACATTTACAACCGAACCAGCCTCTGCAAGCGCATTTACGTTTTTGCATGTTTCTGATACCCAATGTTTTGACGCAGAAGAGTTTGCCATATGGGGCAATTTAGCCAAGCAAGCGTTAAACAACACGAGCAATGCAAAGTTTCTTATTCACACAGGGGATATCGTAGAATCGATGAGCAATGAG
>JAVBJY010000189.1:0-4809 GCA_031546735.1 Eubacteriales bacterium | reverse complement strand
TCGGCCGTTGCCGTCCATAATGATGCCGATGTGTTTCGGCAATTTTCCTTCCATATTGGCCTCCGTTTATGTTGTGCCCAATGCTAAATCGACAGAATGTCTCTGTTTTTAGACTCAACAAGTTTGTCAATTTCTGCAATGTGATGATCTGTCAATTTTTGAATTTCGTCTTCCAAATCGGCAAGGACGTCCTCTGCGATTTCATGTTTCTTTTCCATTTTCTTAAATGCATCAATGCCATCACGTCTAATGTTTCGGATGGCCACTTTTGCATCATCGCCCTTCTTCTTTACATCTTTTGTCAGTAATTTTCTGCGCTCCTCGGTTAATTCTGGAAACACCAACCGAATGATTTTGCCGTCGTTGGTTGGATTGATGCCCAAATCAGACGTTTGGATCGCCTTTTCGATATTTTTAAGAAGCGTCTGATCCCACGGTTGAATCTGAATCAGCCTTGCCTCTGGCACGGTGATGTTTCCGACCTGCCCGATTGGCGTCTCTGTGCCATAATAATCCACTGTAATTTTATCAAGTACGTGAGGATTCGCACGTCCGGCACGAATGGTACTCAAATCACTCTCAAAATTCTTAATTGTTTTTTTCATTTTATCTTCATAAGGTGCTGTATTGGTTGACATGATAAAATCCTCCTTAAAATTTCAAAATTATACGGTGACGACAGTGCCTATTTTTTCGCCTGTCGCGGCTCTTACGATGCTATTTTCTTCGTTAAGACCAAAGATCACGACAGGTATTTTCTGTTCGAGGCAAATACTTGCCGCCGCCAGATCAACTACTTTCAAATTTTTTGAAATTACATCGCTACACTTGATGGTATCGAACTTGACTGCCGCTTCATTTTCATTTGGATCAGAGTCGTAAACACCGTCTACAAACTTCGCAAATAAAATCATATCGGCTTCAAGCTCGGCTGCCCGTAACGACGTAATGGTATCCGTCGAGAAAAATGGATGCCCTGTGCCTCCTGCAAAAATCAAGACTGCCCCTGCTTCCATGTAAGCCAACGCTGCTTTTTTTGTAAACGGCTCTGTCATGCTCCCGACTGTAAACGGTGTCATGACGATCGCCTCGACGCCCTTTTGCCGAAAAGAATCTTGCACATACAATGCGTTCATCACCGTAGCGAGCATCCCAATTTGGTCTGCCGTGCACCTGTCCATCGACGAATCGGCGCTTCTCCCCCGCCAAAAATTACCTCCACCGACAACAACTGAAACTTGTATACCCTTTTCCATTACTGTTTGAATTTGTGCAATAATGTTTTCAATTACCGTGTTGTCAAAGTTCTGAGAAGAATTTCCTGCAAGCGCTTCACCGCTCATTTTGATCACAACTCTTTTAAGCACAAAAATTCCCCCTTTCTGGTCTTATCCTTCGTTTGTATCAAGGCGCTGAAGAATGAAGTGAACTGTTTCGCGCCAAATGTATACATGTCCACTGTATCATAAATATTGAAAAATTTCTATAACTATATTTTCTGATATACGGCTTAAAGGGATAAAGTAATATTTTCCCATCAATCGCTTTTATCGCGTCCCGATTTTATGAAAAACCGGCTTCTGTTTTCGAAACAGGGTAATATAATCAAAACCCGCTGTCGCTAGCATATCCATCGCCACATCAAACCGTTCGGCAATGTTTTCTGGTCGATGTGCGTCTGAACCTATTGTAATAATTTCGCCGCCGAGTTGTTTGTATCGTTTTACAATGTCGAGTTGGGGATAGGTTTGGTTTAGATGATACCGGAACCCCGACGTATTGATCTCGATGCCTTTCCCTAGTTCAACCAAGCGCACAAGCACAGGGTCAATGACGTCTTTAAACTCTTCATACACAAGCGCATTGTCTGGATATGTGCCATATCGGCTAATAAAATCAAAATGACCATACACACAAAATGATTTGATTCGGTTGATATTCTCTAGCATAGCCAAAAAATACGTGGTATACGCATCTTCTTTCGTTTTGTTTTCAAAATAATCACCATAATACAAATCGGTGCCGTTTACGCCATGGGACGAACCGATGACGAAGTCAAAATCATGGGCGGATATAAGCGCCTCAATGTCGTCCGCCACTTGTGCACCCAGCCCGATTTCAACGCCGAATGTCAACTGAATCTGCAACGCATATTTTTTCTGGTGCTGTTTAAGTTCTTTGATATACGCATCAAAATCAATGGCTGGCGTGTAGCCATCATAATCGACGTGGTCGGTAAAGGCGATTTCAGAAAGCCCAAGTTTGATTGCCTGCCGAATCATATCCTCCATCGACGCGTCGCTATCGGGTGAGTAATGGGTGTGCATGTGATAATCTGCGTAAAACATATTGGATCCCCCCTACTTATAGGCGTTTTGTATAATTTGTTTTATTTCTTCAAAACTGTTGCATACGCGATCCTTTTCAGACAAAAGTGGCTCATCTACGAGATCCAGCGGCCAGTCGATGCCTAGTTGCTTATCGCACCACAACATACCATACTGGTCATCAGGTGCATAAAAATCTGTACATTTGTATACAAATTCAGCAATGTCACTTAGCACCAAGAAGCCGTGTGCAAATCCTTCAGGCACATAATATTGCTTTTTGTTGTCTGACGATAAATAAACGCCATGCCACTTACCGAACGTATCCGAACCCACTCTTATGTCAACGGCAACGTCAAACACTTCACCCTTTGTCACGCGCACCAATTTCCCTTGGGGATGTTTCAATTGAAAATGCAACCCACGAAGGACACCTTTTTGCGACATAGACTCGTTGTCTTGCACAAAGTTCATCGTAAGCCCGGCTTGCATAAACTCTTCTTTATGATAGGTTTCCATAAAGTAGCCTCTCGCATCACCAAACACAGTCGGCTCTATTTCATATAAATCTGCAATGCCTGTCTGGATAAAATTAAATTTTGACATAGACCCTATAGTCCCTCCGTTAGACTGATTAGATATTGCCCATACTCTATTTTGCGAAGTGGTTCTGCTAGTGCCAATAGTTGGCTTCTGTCTATAAAACCTTTTCTGTATGCAATCTCTTCTATACAAGATATGTATAACCCTTGTCTTTTTTGAATGGCACTTACAAAATTTGATGCCTCAAGGAGGGAATCATGGGTGCCTGTATCAAGCCATGCCATCCCGCGCCCAAACACTTCTACTTTGAGATCGCCTCGTTCCAAATATACTTGATTAACCGTCGATATTTCCAGTTCCCCCCTTGCAGAGGGTTTGATGTTCTTCGCAATGTCAACGACATCATTGTCATAGAAATAAAGCCCCGGTACCGCATACCGTGATTTTGGTTTGGCTGGTTTTTCTTCAATGGATACGGCTTTGCCCGCGGCATCAAATTCCACAACACCATATGCCGTCGGGTCATTGACGTAATATCCAAAAATCGTTGCCCCTTGTTCTTGTTTGGCCGCTCGTGACAAAATTGAACCAAAGCTCTGCCCATAAAATATATTGTCACCCAAAACAAGCGCCACACGCTCTGCTCCGATAAATGATTCGCCAATGATAAACGCTTCTGCCAAGCCATTGGGTTCTTTTTGCACGGCATATGAAAGTTCCATGCCGAGTTGGGCGCCGCTTCCAAAAAGCTCTTTGTATAGTGGGAGATCTCGCTCGGTGGAAATAATTAAAACCTCTCGTATGTCTGCCAACATAAGCACAGACAAAGGATAATAAATCATCGGTTTGTCGTAGACCGGTAGAACTTGCTTTGAAACTGATTTTGTAATGGGGTATAGCCGTGTGCCAGAGCCACCTGCCAGTATAATGCCTTTCATGTATGAACCCCTCTCGTCTTATCCGATTTCTTCGTCTATATACTCTTTTAACGCCTCTTTGTAATGTCTGGTCGCCCTTTTGCCAATCAACTGCATGTGAAAATTTTCAAGAGGGGCGTAAGCTGGTCTTGTGGCCGGTCTCGGAAACTGCTCTGTCGTGCATGGCGCAATTGTGACGCCTACTAGCCCTGATAATTCTAATATATCGTTTGCAAAATCAAACCAACTGATGATGCCTTGGTTTGTGACGTGATAGGTGCCGTAGTCTGGTTGCTCAATTAAATCCACAATCGCCCTACATAAATCTTTCACGTATGTGGGCTGGCCAAATTGATCATTGACAACGCGCAGCGATTTTTTTTCTTTAAACATTTTTAGCATGGTCTTGACAAAATTAGGACCATTTTTGCCGTACAACCATTGTGTTCTTATAATATAATGTCGGCTGCAATGGTTTTTCACATTTTGCTCGCCTGCCAATTTAGATTTTCCATAGACACTCAACGGATTTGTGACATCGTCTTCTTCATATGGTGTGCCTTTTTTGCCGTCAAACACATAGTCTGTGCTGATGTGAACAAGAGGGATGTTGCCTTCATTGCATGCAATGGCCAGGTTTTTTGGGCCGGTTGCATTCACCCTATAGGCAAGCAAAACTTCTGTCTCACAGCCATCTACATTCGTATAGGCCGCACAATTTATAACCATGTCGGGCGCGATCTCTTTAATGAATGCCATTGTTTTGGCATTGTCTGTAATGTCTAGTTGGTCTACGTCTATGCCGATTGTTTCATGGGCTTCACGTAGCATATCTGTCAATTCTGTTCCAAGCATGCCTTTACAGCCTACAACCAATATCTTCAATTTTTATCACTCATTCCTTATCTTTATACATCTCCGTATAATAATTTTGATATTCTCCGCTTGTTACATGCTGCACCCATTGTTCATTTTCCAAATACCACTGAATGGTTTTTTTAATGCCTTCATCAAACATAATG
>JAVBJY010000046.1:0-32951 GCA_031546735.1 Eubacteriales bacterium | reverse complement strand
GGATGGCGTTGCCCTGATGATCCGGCAGAGGTAGTTTCAACTCATATCCACCGCCTTCACGAGCAAGGTGTGATCCATCGCATATACTTCGGTTCGGATGATACACGGCACCTGATTTTGTTCTGGTTGTTTATACAGGAGAGTTACGTTTTTACTGGCGTCAATGTGTAATTTCTCTTTGTCCTGCGCATTTGAAAGGGCCACTTCTATAATCATTTGTGGCGCGGGGCTAGCACTAGCCGAGGCAACGGATTCATTTTCGATTTTGAGGGTGATATCATGAGAAAGGGAGGCGGCGGTCAATAGCCCGACGGTATTTTTTGTGCCATGAAAGCGAAGGGTGCACGTTTCGGCGTCTGTGGCAATCGCAATGGCGGGTGCACCGCTTTTGATCGTATGAAATGTATTGTCATATTGTATGACAAAATCTTTATTGGCGTGCAAAGGGACGGGAATAGACAGTCTACCTTGAATTAGGGGCGTGACAGGCGTGACGCCGCTTGGATTAGTCGTAAACAGGCAAGACGCATTGGGACGCATCGCGCCGCTTTCGTCTATTGGGCAAACCATTACGGTGTAATAAAAGGCACTGGGCTTAAACCGTTCGGCTAGCACATCTTGCAAGCCCAGTGCATCAAAGGCGTAGGCACGGTCTTTATGGGTGTTTAAAAAGTCGGCTAGTGTGCCATCCTCGCCCATGCGGCGAAGGGTTGCTTTGACCTCTACGTTCATATTTTTTACAAGTAGTGACGATTCATAGTAGGCGGAGGCGTGGTTATAATTATTGGCCGCGCCAAAAAGAGCCGCCATTACAGGTATTGTGATCATACTGAGTAACGCGACTGCGATTAGTACTTCGATATACGAAAAGCCATTGTTTTGCTTCATGGTGCCCCTCCTACAAGCGTTAAGACCGTGAGCCTTCTGGGTGGTGGGCAAAGCCCACGGTCTTGCTCTTATCCCTTATTCATCTGAACCGCCGTAATAAAATGGGTTACCCACCCGCTCTGGGCGTGTTTCCTCGCCAGACCCGCCCCCATCGGCGCTGTCTGGTACAAAGCTGTATATCTGTACGTCAATCATAAAATAGACATCGCCCTCTTTTTGTAAGGCAAGCGACGACAGATGTAAATTCTGCACTTCATATGCAAATAAGGTGTCCAAATAGCCTCTAACGGCAAAATAATCGCCGGTGCCGCTAATGGTGATTGGCGTCTTAAAAACCGTCTCAACATCGGTAGGCTGTTCGGCACCGACGATAAACGATTCACACAAAATGCCCCCTGTAGCCAACGCCTTTTGCAAGGCGCTGATTTTAGCAGGCAAGCTTGTATGCACAACGAACCGTTGGGCGTTCAGCTTTTCCTGCGCCGCTTCAAGGGCGACTTTGTTTTCGTTTAGATTGCGCAGTACATCCTTTTTGTGTGCAAGGGTGTCCTGCTGTTTTTTGGTCGTATAGCGCAACGTACCAAGCTGCTCAAACTTTGCGCAAAGATGTAGCGCAGACCCCACCACACAGGCAAACAATACAACGAAAACAACAATAACGCTTACCGCTGATGTCCAAAAAGATTTAAAATAAACCGCTTCTCGTTTTGACATCAGACGTACGAAAGAAGCGCCAATTGGCACTTTGCTCTGCTCCATAGCACCCCTCTATTCTGTCGCGCTGGTCACGAGCCTGACTTCGAGTGTGTATCCATACATATTCGGTTGGTTTTCGCTTAGACTGGTAAGCGCGACAGTCTTGACGTGCTCGATTTTTGTCAAGTTGTCGGCGAAGGTCGCGATTAATGCACTCTCCGTCGTCACGCCTGTAATGGTGACCATTTGCTCTGCACTTGAAAACGTCATGTCTGTAATCAATATTCCCGTTGGTCGTGCGTTGATGATGCGGTCTGGCAGTGTCTCATCAATGCCGCTTTTGACGATTGCTTGGGCAAACTGTTGTATCTGTTTGTCGGCGGCAATCGCCTCTTGTAACTGCTGATAAATGGCGTCTGACGCCGTATATTGTTTATCTGTAAGCAACACCTCGTTGTGTTTCATCCTGTCGTTCACGCGATGGATAGAGATGTCTAAAAAATAAGACAGAACGATGGTCAAAAGCAGAAAAGCGACGCAAATACGACAAATAAGCTTGCGCACAGACATGCGCAACTTCTCCTTCGCATAGGGTATAGGCAAAAGATGATTTGTGGCATATTTTTGCGTCACAAGCCCTAAAAGCACATGAAAATCAAACGGTTCGATCCGTTCTAACGCGAAGGGCAAGCCCTTAAAGTTCTCGTAGTCGTCGTGCAAGGTGATGATGCGCCGCCCTCTGACAGGGGTTCGAAGCCACAGCTCGTCCGAGAACGATTGCGTAAGCCACAACAAATCTGTCGTCTCGTCAATGTTGTTTCGTTCGTAGGATAAAATATCAGCGCCGTGCAAACTGAGCAAAGAAAACCAGGTGCGTCTGCAATCCAAAACAATCGCGACGTCGTCGTCAGAACGAAATACCGCGGCAAGACAGGCGGGGTATGTGCCGACAGCCGACACATGCAGACGCATCTCGCCCAACAAAAACAAATAGGCATTGATAAGCGCGGCGGGCAAACAAAACAACATAATGCTCTTGCGCGTATCGTTGCCCGAAATTTTGTAATCAAACACGTACTCGTCATCTGGCGGCATGTACAAGTCTTTGTTGCCTCGGATGTACTGCGCCGTTTCTTTCTCTGGTATGTTGGGCATATTGATGTAGCGCACAAGCATTTTTGACGATTGAATCAAAAGCCGGATGTCTACGTTTTTGTGCACGTTATGGGCTTTGACATAGTCTGCGATGATGGTGCGGATTGCATCTTTGTCGTTTAATACGCCGTCTGTTATCACGCCCAAGCCTTCGTCGAGGTCAATTCGTGTACGATTGCAGGGTACAAATGGTTCGCCTTTCTTGCCATACAAAAATTTTACATACAAATCATCGAATTCGATGCCAAGTACCATTTTTTGAAACAACTTAGGTTTACTCCTTCAAAGACGCTAATATATGTCGTAGGGTTTGTCGTATAGGTTCGCCTCCCCATAAAGCGTGAGGGGCGTGATGGAGGTATTGTCTATTGTGTCTGTTGTTTTAACTGTGATGTACAAGATGTCTTTCTGCGGGTCGAGCCGCACAGAGATTGCATCTATATATTTTGCAAGCACTTGGGTTTGGAGCCGTCCATCCGCATCTTTGAAGCCACCAAAGCGTACGGTTTGGTAATATTCATCTCTTGTGTTTTTTGTGTTATCAAAGTAAATGACATGGGTGGCCGTACCAACGGTTGACGACAGGGTGTAAAGCACCTCTGTGCCTTGGTACCGCTCTACCTTCAAATACTCGCCGTTGTTGCACTCGTTGATTAAAAATTCCATGGTGAGTTTGGCCGAATGGAGCAACTCGTTTCGCACCGTGAAGCGGCGGTAGCGGTCAGAGGTATAAAACAGAAAATTTGTAGCGGCAATCAGTAGGATAGACAGAAGCAAAATAGCGGTGACAACCTCGATGAGTGTAAACCCACTGTGGTTACGGCGAAGAGGGATCATGATGTAAAGGCAAATCCCGTGACGAGCTTTCGATCTTCTGCGTCTAGTTTGTTGATGGCTTCTCTCAGCGATGTGTCTGTAACGTTGGATAGGTCAAGCTTTACGGTTTTGGTCGAGGCGGTATAATTCCAACTTGCGCCATTTGCTGTCTGTGGTGTGATTGCCGTTTTTAGATAGCCTGCCGCAAACAGCACTGTCGCAATCGTATCTGTACCTGCTATCGTCATCGTAGCGTTGCCGTCCATGTAGTACAAATCCACTGCGCTCTGCATCACGCGAACCGATTGGATATCACTTTTCAGTTTCGAACGCTCCATTGTTTTTGGATAGGCGACAACCGCGATGGCGCCGATCACTGTCATCAGAGCCAGTACAATAATGAGCTCCATTAGGGTAAATCCTTTGTTGTCATGCATGCAACCAGTAACCCCCTTAAATTGTTTCGATTAAAGTAAACGACGGCAACATAATCGCCATCATGATAAACCCGAGCACAGCGCCTAAGATCAGCGTGATGGCGGGTTCTAATAGTTTTGTTGCGTTTTTGATGTAACGTTCGGTGTCGCGCCCTAGGTATTCGGCGCATTTTTCCATGGTCTTCTCCAATTGCCCTGTCTCTTCGCCGATGTGTACCAGGTCTATAAACAGCGGGTCATAGTGTGGAAAGTCTCGGATACAATCGCTTAAGCGGTTGCCTTGGTGCAGCATACGCAAGACATCATGAAAGTGCCTCTTGATGTACGTATTGTCGATGGTCATTTGTACAATTTCCATGCTGTCCAAAATGGTTATGCCCGACGCGGTTAAGATACAAAGTGCCTCTGCAAATTTAAAGTTAAAAGATTTTCGGATGTAGATATTGACAAGTGGAACATTTAAATATAAAGTATCAAAAAACAAGCGCCCACGGGGCGTGCTCTTGCTAAAGAGCAGCAGACAAATGACGGCGACCAATCCACCCATGATGACAACGATGTAGTGAATCAAGAAGTCACTGATGTTAATTAACATAATTGTCGGCAGGGGCAAGGGCAAGTCATTCATTTTAAACATTACGGTATAACTGGGTACCACAAAGAAAACAGAGATGAGCACAAGAAGCATCATGAGCACGCTGATAAAGAGCGGATACATAAGCGCACCCTTCACATCGTTTTTTAATTTAATTTCTCGGTCGTAGTAATCGGCTGTTTTTGTCACCATCTGGTCTAACCGACCCGTCACTTCGCCAATCTGCACCATGCCGATGGCAAACCGCGGAAACGCCTTGTGCTTTTGCATGCTTTCAGACAGCGCAATACCCGACAATACATCTTGCCTGACGTCGCTTAAAATTTGGTGAAAGTAGGGCGATTTGGTTTGCTTGACGAGAGCGGTTAATGCGAAAGGAATGGTGGCACCTGTTTCTACCATAAAAGACAGTTTTCGAAACCACAACGTAAGGTCAGAAAGCTTCACCCGAGCGGTTGGCGCGAAGAAACGCGGCCGTGTCTCCTTGATATGGAGAAGTGTCAACTGTTTTTCGTATAGAGAGCGAACGGCTTCCGCTTGGGAAAACGCCTGAACGTGCGCAGAAATGAGTTTACCTGAAGAATCGCGGGCTTTATATTTAAAAGTATTCATGGGGCATACATCCTCAATTTACGGCGTATACGTTTCTCAAAACCTCTTCGGCTGTCGTATGGCCGAGCAAAACACTTTGCACCGCATGATCAAAAATCGTGGTCATGCCGTGGGCAAGGGCGTAGTCTAAAATGTCTTGTCTGGATGCGCGCGCGGCAATCATCTGCTGCAAAGGAAAGTCTATTTCCAATACTTCTAACACAGCAAACCGATCTAAATAGCCCGTATCATTACAAAAATGGCACCCCTTGCCTTTGAAGACGCGGGTGTCGGGGGCAAGCCGAAGGGGCATCCCTAATGGTCCAAGGGTCGTCTCGGTTTTACAGTGGGGGCAAATTCTTCGCACCAACCGTTGCGAAATAACACCCTTTAATACACTGGCAAACAAGTAATCTTCGATGCCCATATCCAGCATGCGCACAATCGTAGACACCGCATCGCTTGTGTGTAAGGTGCTTAGGACAAGATGCCCTGTAATAGAGGCACGCACGGCGATATGTGCTGTCTCTTGGTCGCGTATTTCGCCCACCATGATGACATCAGGGTCTTGCCGCAACATATATTTTAAACTTTCTGAAAAGGTAAGACCAGAGTTTGCATTCAGGCTGACTTGGTTAATGCCGTACATATAACTTTCGACAGGATCTTCCACGGTTAATATGTTAACATGGATATCATTCATCTCATTTAGAAAGCATGACAACGTGGTGGTTTTGCCGCTACCGGTTGGACCTGTCACCAACACCATGCCATGGTTCTGATCAAATAGGCGGCTCACCTTTTCAAGGTCGGCGGGCAAAAAACCAAGCTGTTCTTTGGTTAAAAATGCATTGTGCCGATACAATAGGCGCAACACGGCTTTGTCTCCAAAGGCGGTGGGCATGATGCTGACCCGAAAGTTCATATCAAGGTCGTTGACTTTCTGACGAAAGTGACCGTCTTGGGGAAAGTTTTGGTTGGTGGTATTGAGGTTACAGAGCACCTTGATGCGAGAAACCATTTGTCTCGTAATGTGCTCGGGGATGTCTTTGATCTCATTTATCTTCATCAGCTGCCCATCAATCCGAAACCGAATACGCAAACAACGCTCAAACGGCTCGATATGGATATCGCTTGCCCGAAGGGTAATGGCTTGGGATAACACCATGTCAATCCACTGCACACTAGGCGAGTCGTCAAGCCTTATGGCTTGCGCGCCATAAGCGGCTTCCTTGCCTTTTGCGGCGTTTTTTATGTTTTCGGTTAGCAAGGCGGTTTGGTCACTGGTATAATAGCGATTGATGCAGTTTCTGATCTGCGCCACGGTGGCGAGTACGGGTTGGATAAACAAGTTTGTTCTTGCCTTGACTTGGTTAAAGACAATCCTGTCGAATGGATTTGCCATTGCCAAAACAAGCGTGCGACCATCGTTGGAAAGTGGGAAAATCATGTTGACAAAGGCGACGGTGTCTTCAATCAGATGCTTCGTCTCTGGTTCGAAAACGAAGTCTGTTAAGTCGCGAAACGAAATTAAAAATTCTTCATGAAACAGGGCACTTAGGCGACCGGGTGTTATACATTTTTCATCGAGCAGTATGTCGATAAAGCCTTTGTCGATGTTGTTTGGGTCTTGTGTCAAGCGGTCGATACTCTCTTGCGACATGATAGCACGTGCGACTAGAACAGGCTCTAGTCTTTCTCTCAGTTCGGAAGACATTTCACACCTTCTCGCTTCATTTAGTATTCTTTACTTATGTTGGAGTATAGCAAAGCCGTGGTCAAACCGTAAAGGCACTTTTAGAATTTGACAAACAATACCTTTTTGCGCACAAAATTATTACTGACGCCAACATCATATCCTATTCAAACTCGTTGCACAAATATTTGTTTTTATAGCGCTTTTATGGTATATTACTGCATACTACCGTGTATATACTGCGTAACGGATTAATGTTCAAAAAAAGTTTTTCCTGCCCCTCACTCCGTTCGGTACGCTTGCGCTATGAAAACTTTTTTTGTCTATATTTAAGCGTTACGCCGTATACATGACAAGACTTATAACCGTTCAGATGGAGGTTGTTATAATTATGAAGATCAAATTAACGATATGGCTTACGTTGTTGCTGGTGATGGTCGCACCTCTCTTCGTGCATGCCGATGTCGAACAGCAAGAGATATCCTTCTGCGTCAGTGAGGACGATCCAAGTACGGCCGACCATGTGCTAAACGCTGCGCTTAAGCAATTGGGCTACAAGTTATCGGTAACCAGTTTGAAACTTTCATCTGCATTGGTGTCGACAAACTCGGGGCAGTTTGATGGCATGGGTTTACAATATGCGGGGCTTGAAAACACGTACAAAAACCTCGTGATGGTGCCGGAATCTGTCGGCGATGTTTCTTTTTATGTATATGTAAGAGACGGCGACACGTTTGCGCCACAATCATGGGAAGACTTTCGGGGTAAAAAGGTGAGCTACGAGTACCAAAGAAACCATACCCAGAGCGCATTAAACGCTGTAAACGCCGAATGTACAGAAGCAACATCAAAAAAAGAACTGTTTCAATTTTTGCTAGACGGCACCGTGGATGCCATTGTGGTGCCGCGTGTGTTGCATACCTATATTTACACGCCGAAAGGTATCTCCTTCGCTTCGAGTGTCCAGACGAGTCTGCTCTATACATACGTAAACAAAAAATATGATTATCTTGCGCCCCTTTTGGCAGAACAATATCGCATGTTAAAAAAATCGGGTGAAATGGACAATATCATAGACAATGTGCGCACGCATGATCGTGATGACAAAAAAATGTATTTGTATATCTCTTCTTATGAAGAGAGCTTGCTCAACGATAACGAGATTGGCGCGGGGCTTATGCAAGAGCTGTCTGCCGATCCATCAAATCTCATTTATACCCTCAGCTTAAATGCCAACGTCTATACCAACCAAGAATCCCGACTCACCATATTCGCCGAGATGATGCGCGCCGACTTTTTAGACCGCAACCCCGATGCCATCATCGTCTCGGATCGCTACGCATTAGATTTTTTGAAAGAGAATTACTACCAACTGTTTGCCGGAACGCCCGTCGTCTTTTGTGGTCAAAACGATACAGAAGCGCCGCCGGACGATGGCTTTGAAGCCTATTTTCATGGCATACCAGAGACGTTGCCGGTTGCCGATACCGTGCAGCAGATGCTTCGCCTCTATCCAGACACAAAAAACATCTTTGTCATTAATGACTACTTGCCGGATGGGATGTTGTGGCGGCGCGCCATTGAAGCGCAGATGACACCTTTTGCCGACAAGTTGAATGTTGTGTACAACGGCAACGTGCACCTGTCCGAGTTGTTGACGACCGTGCGAAACTTGCCGCCCAATACACTCATTCTTCTTGGCACCTATGTCGTCGATCTTGAAAACCGTTTTTTAGATGAAAAGGGAATGGTTGACAAGATTTGTGCGGCGGCGACTGCACCCGTATTTGAGTTAAACCGCGCCACATTTGGTCATGGGCAACTTGCCGGACATTTTATAGACAGAAAATTTGAAGGGGCGCAGGCGGCGCAACTTGCCATCCGACTTGCATACGGTGCCGACGAAGCAACCCTCCTAGAAGAACAAGCAAACCAGCAACAAAGGACATACTGGCTATTCGATTATAATGTCATGGAGCATTTTCGCCTTACCCTCCCAAAAGTCCCCTCCAATACGACGTTTATCAATAAGAAGGTAACGTTTAAGGAAGCAAACCCGGTGGGATTTTACGCGGTCGTCGGTGTTCTGGCCATATCGACCGTACTGGTCATTGGTCTAGCCATCTTTATGCGTGTCATGCACCGACAAAACAAGCAACTACGAGAAACGCAGAAAAATTTACATTCTGCCGAAGAGCTTTTGCAAAAAGATGCGGTCATCAAAAATGTCAAAGAGCGATTGGAAAAAATCATCGACAGCTCGCCTGTGGCCTATATGCTACTAACAAAAGACGGCATCGTGCGAGAATTAAATGCGTATGCCCAAGAAACCTTCGGCATACAACAGGGCATGTCGATCAAATCGTTTTATCAAAATTTGGATGATCGGGCCAAAATCATTAAAAAAGCACAAACTCAACAAAAAATATTTGGTGAAATCGTGACGTATACGCTCAAGAACGGCGACCCGCACAGATTTTTAATTAACATCGTCGAGGCGATATTTGAAGGCGAACGGCTGAACATCTGGTGGGGTGTCGACATTGAAGCGAGTGAGCAACGAAAAGACTCACTGGAAGTCGCCCAACGCGACTTGCAGAAGATACTGGATGCGTTGCCGATGCCAATGTTTATCCTTGCACCAAATAAATTGGCACTGGTGTATGGCAACAAAACCTATATGAACCTGTTTGGTCTATCCTGTGAACAAATGCATACACCGTATGCGGCGCTAAACATTTTACCCGACGTGCAAGAAAACGGCGTAGACTCTTCCTCTTATGTACGGGCGTATGTGGACAGTGTGTCCGACGCCAGTGTCATCACAGAACAGGAGATTCAACACGTGTTGCCGAACGGCGAACGAATCGAAACCAACGCCATCGCGACCCAAATCTCTTACCGTGGTCAAAAGGGCATTTCTGTTATCTTGCAAGACATATCGGCGACCAAAAAGCAGGCACTCATGCTTGAAAACACCGCCAACAAAGAGCGAGAAGCCAATCAGCTCAAAAGCAATTTTATCATCAACATGAGCCATGAAATCCGCACCCCGATGAACGCCATTATCGGCTTGGCCGAAGTCGAGCTACATAAAGCCCATGCGAAAGCCACCCGAGCAGTGTTCGAAAAAATCGGGATGTCGGCCAAAATCTTGCTTAACATCATCAACGATATTTTAGACTTTTCGAAGATTGAGGCGGGAAAGCTAGACGTCATCGCCGAGAATTTTGTATTAGAAGATGTGGTGTCTGGTGCCGCTATCGTCGCGTCGGGCAATCTGGCGGATAAAGATGTAGAAATGATGGTCAGGCTCGACGGCACATTGCCTAAATTTTTATATGGCGACCGGACGAGATTGTGGCAAATCCTCAAAAACATCTTGGATAACTCCGCAAAATATACAAACCAAGGCACCATTACCCTCACCATTTCGGGGCATGAAGCGCCCAACGGGGCGGTGTCCGTTACTTTTGACGTGCAAGACACAGGGCTTGGGATGACCGAAGAACAGATGGCAAAGTTATACACACCTTTTCAACAATTTCATGAACAAGCGATTAAAATAGCGGGCACCGGGCTTGGCATGACGATTACAAAACAGTTGATTTCACTTATGGGCGGCTCAATTTTGGTTGCGAGCGACGTAAACCAAGGGACGAAGACGACAATCGTCATTCCGTTTTCTATGGTAGACAACAGCAAGTCCGGCAGTCGGTCGATGATGAACGACCGGCTCAAACAAAAGCACATACTGGTAGTGGCAAGGCAACCGTTCTTGGCGCAATCGATTGCAGAGGTGTTGCACAGTATAGACGTGCCCTGCGTCTGCGTGACGTCTATCTATGACGCCATCGATGCGATTACAACGGCTGTGGATTCGGGTTCTCTGTTTGACTTGGTGATGACCGACTATCGCTTGGGCGAAGAGACGGCGTATGACCTTGCGCAAGCGCTTGCACAATTTGACATGTTCGCGGCACTTGTCTTGATGGTCTCCCCGCATGATGTGAGCCTTGTATCACCAGAGGAAATGAAACAGGCTGGCTTTTTAGACATACTAGAGAAGCCCTTTGTGCCCTCGGCCTTTGTACACAAGCTGTGCGATGTGCTTGGCTTATCCGCCGAAGTGACGCAGGAAGACGAATACGTACAGTTTGGCGGCGCGCGGGTGCTTCTTTGTGAAGACAACTATATTAACCAAGAGGTGGCCATCGGGATGCTTTCGCTGTATGGCATAGAGCCTGTAATCGCCCAAAACGGGCAAGAAGGCATCGATCAATTGGAAAAAGAACCGTTTGATTTGGTGTTAATGGACATTGCGATGCCGGTAATGGATGGGCACGAAGCGACTGTGACCATTCGGGCATCTGACAAAGGCTACAAAGATGTGCCGATTATCGCCATGACCGCCAATGCGATGAAAGAAGAAGTAGACAAGTGCATGGCAGAGGGCATGAACGGGCACGTCCCCAAACCAATTGAGATCGACAAGCTGTATGGATGTCTTTTGCATATTTTACCATTGTCGACAAGACGGGCGGCTACGCCCCAAGAACCATCAGACCAATAGACAGAACGGCGTCTGTTAAAAAAACAGGCTTGACAGATCGCCATTTGTTTCTTATGATTTGTGGCAGTATATTCGCGGATATTCGCGGCACCGACAGGAGGTGGTTAGCATGATTCAAGTCAAACATTTGTATAAGTCTTACTCCAATGGAAGAACAACGTTCGACGCCCTTCGTGACGTCAACATAGACATTGCACAAGGCGAGATCTTCGGGTTTATCGGGCTAAGTGGCGCAGGCAAAACGTCGCTCGTGCGGTGCATCTCGGCGCTTGAAACCGTGTCGAGCGGCGAAATCTTAATCGACGGCGTCGATTTGGCCGGTCTACGGGGCAAAGCCTTGCGTGAAGCGCGAAAGAAACTCGGGCTTGTATTTCAGCACTTTCATTTGATGATGAATTCGACCGTGTATGAAAACATCGCCTTTCCTTTAAAGGTGTCCAAACACCCGAAGGAATGGATCGACAAGCGCGTGAACGAACTGCTCGAAATGGTGTCGCTTACCGACAAGGCGAACGCGTACCCTTCTAAGCTATCGGGCGGGCAGAAGCAACGGGTGGGCATCGCTCGGGCACTGGCGGGTTCGCCCTCTTTGGTCATTTGCGACGAGGCGACCTCTGCGCTTGATCCATCCACGACCAAGTCCATCCTACAGTTGATTAAAGACATCAACAAAAAACTCGGCATCACGTTTATTGTTATCACCCATGAAATGGAAGTCATCAAAGACATCTGCACAAAAGTGGCGATTTTGGAGAACGGCGAGATCATCGAGTCTGGCCCGGTGGTGGATATATGCATTCATCCAAAGACACAAACAGCGAAGAACTTCTTCGAGTCTGTGAGTACAGATTTTTCTGACTACATGCACGTTCCATCGCCGAAAACAGGGCTGATGTTAAAAGTAACGTTTGCAGGCGATGGGGTATACGACCCGACCATTTCGACGATCAGCAAGATGTATGATGTAGACATTGCCATTTTGTCCGGCAACATACAAGAAATCGGCGGCGATGTTATCGGGCGGCTTGTCATCAAGATCACAGGGGCAGACGACTCGGTACAGCAAGCACTCGCCTATCTTAAAAAACAAAACGTCTTAACGGAGGTGATTGCGAATGATATCCATTGACGAAACATATATACATAGTTTGTGTCAAATTCTCATGCCCGCGACGTTGGATACGCTGTACATGGTGCTGTGGTCCAGTGTGTTTTCGGTGATACTTGGTCTTATTTGCGGCATTGTGCTTTACATCACCTCAGAGGACAATGTGTTGCCTTGCGGGTGGTTGAATACCATACTCGGCACGATTGTAAACATAGGCAGAAGCATCCCGTTTGTCATCATCATTATCGCGGTGTTTCCGTTGTCTAAGTTTATCGTCGGTTCGTCTATTGGGCGGACGGCGGCCATTGTGCCGCTTACCATTGCCGCCACGCCCTTCGTTGCGCGCATGGTCGAGTCAAGCTTCCGCGATTTAAACAAGGGCGTCATTGAAGCCGCCATCGGAGCCGGTGCCTCTGTGCCCCAGATTATTTTCATGGTGCTGTTACCCGAAACCATTTCGGGTGTCATCACAGGCATTACGATTACGATTATCAACCTCATCGCGTACTCTGCCATGGCGGGCACCATTGGTGGCGGCGGTCTTGGCGACGTGGCAATACGGTATGGCTATCAGCGGTTCCGTACAGATATTTTAATTGTGACCATCGTCATTTTGATTGTGATGGTCACAATCATACAAGCAACAGGCAATTATTTTGCAAGGGCACTCGACAAGAGATAATAATGGAGGAAAATAAAATGAAAAAGAAATTGATTCAAATTTTGGCAATGGCGCTTGGCATATGCCTACTCACATCGGCTTGCACAAAAAACACCACAGATGCACCGACCTCGAGCAACAAACGATTGGCCCTCAACGTAGGGGCAACGGCGTTGCCGCATGCTGAAATTTTGGCTATGGTGAAGGATGATTTGGCGGCAGAGGGCGTCGACCTTACGATCACCGAGTTTGGTGACTACACGTTAATGAATCCGGCGCTATCCGAAGGGCAAATCGATGCGAACTTTTTTCAACATCAGCCTTACTTAGACGATTATGTGAAGAACAGTGGTCAAAAGTTGGTTTCGGTCGGCAAAATACATATTGAGCCAATGGGCATCTATTCACATAAAATTACAAAACTAGACGAATTAAAAGACGGTTCCATCGTTGGCGTGCCAAACGACGCCACAAACGAAGGGCGTGCGTTCTTACTTCTTGCACACGAAGGGCTAATCACGTTAAAAGACAACGTGGGCTCTTCTGCCACCGTAAACGATATCAAAGACAACCCAAAACATCTTGAATGGAAAGAACTAGAGGCGTCTGTATTGCCTCGTACGTTAGACGAAACAGATATCTCTGTGATCAACACCAACTACGCCCTAGAAGCAGACTTAAACCCGACACACGATGCACTCGCCATGGAAGACAGCACGTCGCCTTATGCGAACATTATCGTGGTAAACGAGAAGGACAAAGACTCGGAAGCGGTTTTGAAGTTGGTAAAGGCGTTGCAATCTGAAAAGATTCGAAAATTTATCAACGAGACATACGCTGGCGCTATTGTACCTGTATTTTAAAAATCGAAAAGAGGAAGACCGTGGGGCGCTGCCCCACACCCCGCAAGGGGCTCGCCCCTTGACCCTTAATTGTGTAACCACCTCTATTTTATTCTGATAAAGATAGAGGTGGTTTTTTTTAGTGGTGTACATTTTATTTGTTTAATATATTTAAAATTTGAGGGAAGTATAGTATACTGATACTGGAAATTCTTTCAAGCCCATGTAAAGAATATAATTTCATCTTAGGAGGTCTTTTCTTATGGAAAAACCAAGTTCCAGTGTATTTGTAAACCTGTTCAGGGCATTCTATTCGCCCAAAAACTATCCGACGTTTATACGGCTCCGCAACGGAAAAGTGTTTCTCTATATCCTGCTTTTGAGCCTTATCACAGTGGCTTTCACGCTTGTCCCACTCAGTAGCTACTTTTTCTCTCATTATGGCTCGCTCGAAAAAGTAATTACCCATAACATACCTGATTTTTCTTTGAAAGACGGCACCTTTTCTGTTGACAAAACGGTTCACTTCACACAGGCTGGCTCGACCATCTTGCTGGATACGGGCACGACGTTTGACGAAGACGTGTTATACGGTTGTTCGATGGGCTTTGCCGTCGACAACGAAAAATTTATTTATGTGGATACAAGAGAAAATAAGACGCCCCAGATTATCTACTTTTCTGATCTCAAGGACGCCCGGTTTGACAAAACGACATTGATTGGATTCATTCCTGCTATGCATGTTTTTATTGGCATCAGTTGCGCGATGTATTATCTCGTGGTTGTCCTTGCCTTTGCCTTTACCTCACTCGTTGGGGCACTGGTTGCGATGGTTGTCAGTTCAATTATGCGCACACGGCTCTTGTTCGGTGATCTGTTCAAGATTTCCGTCTATTGCCACACAGTGCCTCATATTCTCGCGCAGGTGTTTGTGCTGCTGACGATTGTTTCCGCCTTGTTTTTTCACGGCGCACCGCCAGCCATTATGGCTTTGCTCATGGGCATTTTGGCTTTTACAGTGAGACCCATTTTGGGATTTTATATCATTTTTGTCATTCTGGTTGCGCTGGTGCTTAGAAGTATCAAGAAACAGCGCGCCGAAGAAGCGCTTCTTGCCCAAACCAACGGCGCAAACGTCTCTGACCAAATTTACAGCAACCCCAATCCTGAGGTGCAAAAGCCAGAGGATTCGGATGATTCTAACGCGCCAAAACCACCAAATTCATATAAGTTTTAAGCAAACCAATATTGTTTGTGAAAGGGGAATGTTTTTTGAAGACAATTGTTTTGACAGGTGGCGGCACAGCCGGACATGTCACACCCAACATTGCATTGATCCCGGCGCTTGAAAAGTCCGGGTTTAAAATATGCTACATCGGAAGCATCGATGGCATGGAGAAAGAATTGATTCGCCCGTTAAAAGTTCCTTATTATGGTATTCCTTGCGGCAAGCTTCGCCGCTACATCGATATGAAAAACATTACCGATATGTTTAAAGTCATTGTCGGCATAAAAGAAGCGTTTGTGCTACTTAAAAAGATAAAGCCCGACGTTGTGTTTTCAAAGGGCGGGTTTGTGGCGGTGCCTGTTGTCATCGCCGCCAAGCTTCTGCGTATTCCGGTTATCATTCACGAATCGGATATCACCGCGGGTCTTGCCAACAGAATTGCCATGCCGTTTGCAAGCGTCGTATGCGCCTCATTTCCCGAGACGTTTGAAGCATTGCCGAAGCAGAAAGCGGTGCTAACCGGCACGCCCATCAGACGCGAGTTGTTCCATGGTTCGGAAGAGAATGCGCGGCTACTCACAGGGTTTAACAAGCACATGCCTGTTATTCTGTTTATGGGCGGCAGCCAAGGCTCTACCGTTATCAACACAGCCCTACGAGAAGCCCTTCCCCACCTGTTGACCAAATACCAGATTATCCACATTTGTGGAAAACACAATGTAGACGACAGCCTCAACCATACAAAGGGCTACAAGCAATTTGAGTATGTGTCAGACGAACTGCCCGACTTGTTTTCAATTGCGACACTGTTCGTCTCGAGAGCTGGTGCCAACTCTATCTACGAATTTTTAGCGCTCAAGAAGCCGAATCTGTTGATCCCTCTTTCCAAAAACGCCAGTCGGGGCGACCAGATTTTAAATGCGGCCTCCTTCGAGAATCAAGGGTTTAGCAAGGTGCTATTTGAAGAAGAACTGAATCAGCAAACCCTTACAGCTCACATCGATGACTTGTATGAACACAAAGAGCAGTACATCGAGCAGATGAGGGCGAGCAATTTGTCCGACGGCATACTAGAAGTTATGAAGGTTATACGCGATGTTGTGTATGCGTAAACATATAAAAGATAAATAATTTGAAAAAGGCATTGACGACAGCACCAAATCGTGATACCATACGGATTGTGTCTGACTGATGGTTTTATACCATTACAGTCTCAAGCACGTCATATGCAAGTAGAAGTGCCACTTCTCACCCTACGGCTTTTATGCTTTCGGGTTTCCAGCAACATTGCAGCATTTGTAAGTTTTCTTACACCGTTGCAATTTGGTTTGTACTTTTAGTGGACGCTTCTCGTCCACTTTTTTTTATTTTATGAAACATGCCCTGGGAGGTGCCGGCAATTACAGAATTAATGATTAATGAACAAATTAGAGACAAAGAAGTACGCTTGGTTGATGAAGATGGAAGTCAGCTTGGTATTGTAGCCTCGCGTGACGCACAAAAGCTTGCAGACGAAAAAAGCCTTGATCTGGTTAAAATTTCGCCTACAGCCAATCCACCCGTTTGTAAAATTATGGACTATAGTAAGTTCAAATTTGACCAGTCTAAAAAAGACAAAGAAGTACGTAAAAAACAAAAAACGGTTGATATCAAGGAGTTGCGGTTGTCACCTAGTATCGATACCCACGATGTTCAAGTCAAAGTAAACAAGGCAATCGGCTTCTTAAAAGAAGGCAACAAGATAAAAGTTTCAGTTCGATTTAGAGGACGAGAATTGGGTCACACCGAAATCGCTTTAGGGATTATGAAAAGCTTCGCCGAGCAGGTTTCTGAATTCGGCGCGATTGAAAAACAACCAAAGCTAGAAGCCAAAACCATGGCCATGTTTATTTCGCCTAAGGCATAGGCTTCGCGGGATCACTGCTTTCCAATCAGCATGAGCCTGAAAATTATTTTATACTATTTTAAGGAGGTACTGCAAAATGCCAAAGTTAAAAACAAACAAATCAGCGGCTAAACGCTTTTCGATTACGGCTACAGGAAAATTAAAAAGATCAAAAGCAAACAAACAACATATCCTCGGCAAAAAGAGTTCTAAAAGAAAACGTAATCTAAGACATGCGACGCTTGCTGACAAAACAAACGAAAAACAAATGAAACGCATGTTACCATACAGCTAGGAAGGTACTACGCGATTAAATAGGAACGCTGCATCAATGAAGAGAACAATATCCGTTTGAAAGTCGGCGCGCTTTGCCCATGACGACATGCGTTTGTTTAACCCATTTTTGTACCGCTCCATAAATAAGGAGGGCTTTTATAATGGCAAGGATTAAAGGTGCTATGAACGCACGTAAAAAACATAAAAAAGTTTTAAAAATGGCACGAGGCTTTAGAGGCGCTAGAAGCAAGCAATACAGAGTGGCAAAACAGTCTGTTATGAAATCGATGGCATACGCATTTGCCGGCAGAAAACAAACAAAGAGAGAATACAGAAGACTTTGGATTACAAGAATTAACGCCGCTACCAGAATGTACGGCTTATCTTATAGTAAGTTCATGAACGGTCTTAAAAAAGCAAACATCAACATCAATCGTAAAATGTTGGCTGAATTGGCCGTAAATGATATGAATGCATTTGCAAAATTGGTGGATGCTGCGAAAGCAAATATATAGAAGTATAGAAAAAGGCGGGTCGAAATCGACTCGCCTTTTTCTATACCCAAAAAGCATTTTGCGCGGTCGATATCATAATTTGACAATTGAGCATTGAATTTTATACGACAGTGCGTTATAATTTGAAATAGATGTTTTATGAGTATCACCAGTCATTGAAGGCGATGACAATAGCGTACAAATTCTAAGGGGGTCTATTTTATGAATTGTTACATCCATGAGCAAAACAGCGCGGTTGGTACGTGTGTTCATTGTGGCAAGTTTATTTGCCAGGCATGCAACACCGAAATCAAAGGGAAAAACTATTGCAAAAAATGCATAGACGAGGTATTTGATGAAAAATCAAAAAAGATAGAAAGTTTGGAGAATAAGACCGCCGCAGCCCCAATGGTATTTATGAATGCGGGCGGCGCATCCAGTAGTTCTTCTAGCTCTTCCAGTTCGTCTAGCGCGAGTGATCGAGGCCAGCCACGGTATATATGCACAAAGAGTAAAGTCGCGGCGGCAATTTTAGCCATCTTCTTTGGCGGTATCGGTATCCATAAGTTTTATTTAGGCAGCATTGGCATCGGCATTATCTACATACTATTTTGTTGGACTGGAATCCCTTCTATCGTCGGTGTCATCGAAGGTATTATTTATTTGTGCATGTCTGACGACTCATTTAATGTAAAATATGGCAGACTTGTTTCCTATTAATTGGCCTTTATAATATACAATACAATCATAAAAACTCTACCTTTGGTTCTCTAAACTTCTGAGGGTAGAGTTTTTGTCTGTACGGTTATCTATCGAAATGAACAACCCCACCACAGGTCAAACTTTCAATATCACCTTGGTTTGTTTTTCAAAAAATATGTCTATACTCTTAAAAAACCGATAAGGAGTGATAGACCTTGCTTGAAAACACTGCCCCCCGAGAAGCATTTAAAAGAATCCCAAAACATATTGGCATTATCCCCGACGGCAACAGGCGTTGGGCGCTACAACATCAACTGGAAAAGCAAGACGGATATGAACACGGCATAGACCCCGGCCTTCGTTTGTACCAGTTGCTTTTAGACTATGGCATCGAAGAGGTTACGTTTTACGGGTTTACAAAAGACAACACCTATCGACCCTCTGCCCAAACCAAGGCATATGTGAAGGCATGCGTCGATGCCGTCCATTTGCTTGAAAACAGAGACGCCAACATCCTTGTTATCGGAAAAAACGAGACAAAGGTCTTTCCGAGCGAGTTACAACCCTATGCCAAACAGCGTGTACACTTTGGCAAGGGGCTTATCAATGTCAACGTGCTCATTAACTACGATTGGGAATGGGATTTGACCAACGGCATTCGCAGTGCGGCGGCAAATAAGAAGCCAAACGATATCTCGACGTTTATTGCGTCTAAAGAAGTATCCAGAATCAACTTAATCATCCGTTGGGGCGGAAGAAACCGATTAAGCGGTTTTCTGCCGGTTCAATCGGTCTATTCCGATTTTTATGTCATTGATGAATATTGGCCCGATTTTAAAGAATCACACTTTCTGGATGCCCTGCGGTGGTACCAAAACTGTGATGTCACCCTTGGCGGGTGAGCATTTTTTTATCTATTTCTTTATGGCCAAGCGCCATGCGCTCGCGATTAAAGCGGGCGCATATGGTCCGCCAACATGCCGATTTCCCCCTCCTTGATTAACTCTGGCGGTGCCTTGTCGTTGTATTATGGTTGAACTCTTTCCAAATTTGTGATACGCTATACTCGTAGTGGCACACCCAATGCGACTGCCAAACCAGCGTCACATTTCAAATTATTTTTATGGAGGGTTCAAAATGAAAAAATGGATACTTTTACTTTCAGTTGTAGCAATGACACTCGGCGTAACCGCATGCAATGGCGGCAAAAGCGCTGAAAAAGAGTTACCAACAACCGCGTATGGCCTTTATACATATGCATCCGAGGCGATGAAGAAGGTCGATTCTGTTGCCATGAATACAAACGGAACAATCGACATGACCTATGCTGGTCAAAACATGAAAATGGAAATGAACGGCTCGATTTCTGAAATCATCAAAAGCCCAACAGACATCGACATGATGCTTGACATGAAGAACAGCGTAAACGGGCAAGCCATGCCGATGAAAGCGTATTACAAAGGTGGCGTGTACTACATCGAAGTGTCGGGGCAAAAAATGAAAATGGATATGCCTATTGACAAGGTTCTCGAACAAGCCAACACAGGCACGCTCGATTTTCCAGAAACCGCCGTCACTAACCAAACGTTGACAGATGGAAAAGATGGAAAAGAACTTGCCTTCACATTGGACGGCGCCGCGCTTAATGATGTGATGGAGAAGCAATTGGGTAGCCTCAAGCAGTTGTTGGGTGACAAGGCAGACATGCACATCGGTACGATTGACCTAAAAGCTATTGTCGACAAAGACGGCATGCTTAAATCAACCCACATGATCTTCCCTGTTTCCATGGATCTAAGTGGTCAAAAAATGGAAATGAACTGCGACCTTACGACAGACATTACCCAAATCGGTGGCATCAAGATTGAGTTTCCAACCGATTTAGACACGTACACCGCGACACCAGCACTCGGTGAAGCAGCGCCCGCACAAGGCGAAGCACCTGCTGAAGGCGAAGTAGCACCCACACAAGGCGAAGTAACTCCTGCACCAGCGAAATAATTGCTACAACAGAAAAAAAGCACCATGAGGAACGATCCCGTCCCTCATGGTGCTTTTTTTGCGTCGCCTATTGATGTTCCAGTGCATTTTCGATTCGAATGGCTTGCCGCGTGGTTATTCATTTGTTCACAAATTGTTAATGTGCACTTTATTTGGATTTCATGTATGATATGTATAATCAACATATAACACCTAACACATCAAACAAGGAGGAATGAATCATGAAAAAGAAACAAAAGCTGTATGTCATGCTGCTCACCGTAGCGGCCATCACCATCGTCACCGCAGGCACCATCAATGCACAAATTGTATCGGGGTACCAAAGCTTTAAAAACGCCGTACGCAACACCATCACCATGGACAACGTGACGTTAGAAAGCCACGTTACGCTGACACAAGGTGGCAAGAGTCTTGAAGACTCAAAGTCGATTCGAAAAATAGACTACCCTGCCAAGCAAACGGCAGAAATAAGTTATTATCAAGACCCGACCAACAACACCATGCGCACCTATGAGAACTTTTTAGACGGCACCAGAAGAATCAGTCACTATGAAAATCCGGAAGAAGAGGGCATCCAATATTCGGTATATGAAAATGCAAGCATGAATGACAGTAACTACCGATTAATAGGCATTCAAAATGAACATGTAAACATCATGGAGATGTGCGCCGATGCCTTTAGCGGTTCGGCAAAAGAGTATTTGATTCGAACCGACACGGAAAATGGCTACACGATTACCGGCAACTTTGATAGAACCCAAATACCAGAGATTGGCAACGCGCTGTTCGACCTTGCCTTGTCGCAAGAAAAGCAGACAAGAACACGATATGAAAGCAACAATTCAAACTATAAGCCAGACGACAACTCGCTATCTGGCCTCATCTTCAACCAACGGATCCAGAGCGGCTATGTAAACAACATCATCTTGCAGTCGACGATCGACAAATCGGGCACCTTTGACACATTTCATCTAACCGCACAATTGATTTTTAAACCAGAGGCGGGTGGCGAAATCCCTGTGGATGTTAACGTCGATCTTAACTTCTCAGACAAAAACACAACGGTTATTTCAATCCCGACCGTCAAAAAAGGCGATGCAAACGTGCAGTGGCAGACCGCGAACGCAGACACCGTATTGGACGAAGAAACGCAAAAGATCATACAGCGCATATACAAAACAGATGAGCGCGCAAGAGAACTCTTGTCGGATGAAAACCTCACCGATACAGATCGAAAACGGATTGAAGATGCCGTGTCTGCATTTGAAGCCGCTGTAAAACAGACGCCAGCGCCAGACGCTGTGCAGACAACCGAGCCAACACCCGTACAAACAACAGCACCCTCCACTGAACCAACTCCCGTACAATCAACGGGAGCAACACCAACAATAGAACCAACCGCAACAACAGCACCATCAACAGCAGCAACGGTTAGTGAATCCGAATCCGCACCTGCACCTGATTCAGAAATCAATCAAGACACCGCTGTGTCGGCAGATACGACCGCAACAGATGCCAACACCCAGACAGACGGCCAAACGACAGAAGCAGAAAGGCAATAGGCGCATCGATGGATATTTTAAACTTAACAGGGCTGTGTAAAACATATGCAAACGGTCGGGGCGTACGCGACATCAACCTCACCATACGAGAGGGCCAGATTCTTGGCTTTCTCGGCCCCAATGGTTCGGGCAAGACGACGACGCTAAAGCTCATCATGGGCATCATCCATAAAGATGCCGGCGAAATTGAAATTAATGGTTACAACGTAGAGACGCACATCGAACAGGCGATTGGGCATGTGGGGGCCATGTTTGAATCTACGGTACATTATGGCGATTTAACGGCATTTGAAAACCTAAGACAAATCGCCAGATATCACCCAAATGTAAACAAGAATCGCCTTGACGAATTGTTGGGGGTTGTGGGGCTAAGCCAGTACCGCAATGAAAAGGTAAACAAGTTTTCTCTTGGCATGCGCCAACGTCTTTCCATCGCGGGTGCCATGTACAGCCAGCCAAAACTACTCATTTTAGATGAACCATTTAACGGACTTGACATCGAAGGCATCGTGGAAATCAGGCGGGTCATCATAGAGCTAGCCGAGCAGTACAAAACAGCCTTTCTCATTTCGAGCCATATGGCAAGCGAAATGGAGAAAATGTGTACAGACATTGCCGTGATAAAAGACGGCTGCCTACTGAGCTGTGAGGGTGCGTCCAGTATTTTGGCGTTATACCCGACGCTTGAAGATTATTTTATAACACAAATCAATATGAGCAAAAGGGGCAGTGAAAATGACCGCGTTTAAAGCCGCACTTCAAAACGAACTAGAAAGAATGTATCGAAAGAATAAAATCATCTTGTTTCTCGGGTTGGATTTATTGCTTTGTGGGCTGAACCTGCTGGCGCTCAGCCTGTTAAAACTGTCTCATATCGAAATAAACTCAGCCAACATGGCGACAAACATCTTGTCGCTGTTTTGTGGCTATGTATTGCCCATTTATGTGGTGATGGTCACCATGGAACTCTTTACAGACCAATACAATGACAAAACCATTCTCAATATTTTATCACGACCGGTCACTCGCTTTAAAATCTATTTGAGTAAAATTGTGGCGGTGGGTATTTTTATCTTGCTTCATCTAACCGTCGTCTTATTGATTACCCTTGCGCTAAACTTTTCTAGCCATATTTCCCTTGTCAAGTTGGTGGTGGCTTATTTTGTTTCGGCGTATCCCCTTTTTGTGTTGGCAATGGTGGTAGGGCTGATTGCACAAGTGGTCAAAAACGGATTGATTGGCATGCTATTTTCGATTATCTTGCTCGTACTGGCGAAGGCACTCGAAATTTTTTTGGTAGTGCCGTCTGCTTTTTTGTTTACGACGTACTTCGATTGGTATAAAATGTTCATTATGAACACGCCGAACGTATCACACATTGTCATCACCTTTATGTTGATGACGGCGTACGGTCTCTTTACATATGTGTTGGGTTGTTGGTTGTTTGACAAAAAGGAATTTTAATGTAGACAATAGCGGGCTGGGGGATGGGTATGTCATTCAAAATGAAAATTATGAAGTGGAATCTGATTAGCGTCGTCGTGTCGTTGTTTGTGACGGCCTTGGCGTCTCTATTGGCGGTGTACCTGCTTTCGGTCAAATTGTTTGGTCGCTTTTTCACTCTGGAGGACATGCTCAAAAGCCCTATGCTTGGCTCGTTTGCGATACAGCTTCTATTCATCACCCTTGTCGTCTTTATGTTGTCGCTACTTGCCGCAAATCTTGTGATGTATTACAAAATCACCCGTGACCTGATCAACCCCCTCTTGCATTTGCGAGACGGCCTTAAAGAAATGTCGGTCGGCAATTTCACCCATACCTTTACCCACACCTCTATGGACGAGATCGGGGATATCACGTCGTACATACAAGAGGTGCAAAACAGGTTACAAACGTATATCAACCAGATCACAACCCACCAACAAAACAATCTGGAATTGATTACGTCTATTTCACATGATTTGCGAACGCCCATTACGACGATTTTGGGCTACACCGAAGGCATTTTAGACAACGTGGCAGACACGCCCGAGAAGAAGACCAACTACCTCTTGAAGATTAAGAACAAGACAATCGAGCTTGACAATTTGATCGATCAACTGTTGCTGTCTGCCAAGCTCGATTTAAACAAAATCTCTTATCAATTTGAACCCACCGACTTGTTTTGTTATATCAAAGACATGATGGACGAGATTAAAATTGATTTTGACAATAACCAGATGGCACTGACGTTTACCGAGACGGAAGGCCCTTTTTTTGTCGCGTTAGACCGCATGCGGTTTAAACGGGTCGTCCTTAACATTGTAACCAATTCGATCCGCTATAAAAGAGAGGGTTTCGGGCAGTTCAGTGTTCAATTTCAAGCGGTAGCCGATTCGGTTGTTGTCAGTTTCTCGGATGACGGACAGGGCATCGACAAAGAGAAATTGCCCTTTATTTTTAACAGCTTTTATCGGTGTGATGATTCGAGACAAGAGACGAGTTCTGGAAGTGGGTTGGGCCTGTCGATTGCCCGATTGATTGTAGAGGGGCATGGGGGCAAAATCTGGGCCAGAAGCAAGGCTGGCGAAGGCACAACCATCAACATTTCGTTGAAGATTCTATAGAAGAGGCGATAGACATATGGATAAAATACTCATCATTGAAGATGATGCAGACATTGCACAACTGATACAAGACTACTTTGAGATGCAGCAGTTTCAGGTGACAGTGGTGACAGACGGGCGAGCAGGGCTTGCCCGTGCCCTTTCCGAGCCATTTGATATTATCCTGCTCGATATCATGTTACCCGGCATGGACGGCTTTGAAATTTGCAAAGCGCTTCGAAAACAAACCAATATCCCCATCCTCTTTGTATCGGCAAGAGATTCAGACATCGACGTGGTGCGCGGGTTGGGGCTTGGCGCAGATGATTATATTCGAAAGCCGTTTATCCCAAGCGAGCTCGTGGCACGCGCCACCGCCAATCTGAAGCGGTTCCGGCAGTTCACGGCACCTGTTAAAAACGCTTCGTCCATCTGCTTCGGCGATTTTGAGGTAGATTGTGACGCGAGGCGCGTCACCAAGGGCGGGCTAGACGTCACCATGGCGAATAAAGAATTTGAGTTGCTCACATTTTTTCTTCAAAACCCCAATAAGGTCTTTTCCCGCGAATCGCTTTTTGCACGCATTTGGGATGCAAGCACGTTTGGGGATATCACAACGGTAACGGTGCACATTAAGCGGCTACGGGAAAAGATCGAAACAGACCCCAATCATCCTGCATGGCTAGAGACGGTTTGGGGGGCGGGGTATCGGTTTAATCTGTGACGAAAGGGGATCATATCAGTGGCGTGTGACCCATAATGATTCTGTTTTTTAATGCCAATATTTTCGTTTCAATTGTCTTTGCCGTTTTTATAAATTCTTCTTTGTTTTTGCCTGTTGGGTCATCTAATCCCCAATCTTCCCTGTGCTTACAAGGAAGATTGGGACAATTGACATTGCAACCCATCGTAATGACAATATCTATGTCAGGCAATTCATCAAGCAGTTTGGATTGCTGTGTTTCGTTCATATTTATACTGTACAGTTCTTTAATGACAGTAACCGCGTCTTGATTAATTTGCGGCTTTGTTTCCGTTCCGGCTGAATATGCTTCAAAGACATCACTTGCTGTCAACTTTGCTATCGCTTCTGCCATTTGACTTCTGCAAGAATTATGCACACATACAAAGGCCACTTTTGGTTCTTTTTCCATATTTGAACTCCTTAATTAACAATCTGTTTATTCAAATCTTAACCACTTAATTTGCCTTTTTGGGAAATCCTTGTTCATTAAAGTATTTTTGTTTGAACCTAAGCGCTACATTGACAAGCGCAACCATCACAGGCACCTCGATGAGTGGCCCGATTACAGCGGCAAATGCTACGTCCGAACCAATGCCAAACACAGCAACAGCGACAGCGATCGCAAGCTCAAAATTATTACTTGCCGCTGTAAACGCCAGCGAAACAGTCTGTTCATATTTGAAACCACTTTTGTATGACATATAAAAGCTAACAAAAAACATAATCATAAAATAAATAAGCAATGGTATCGCAATCCTTAAGACATGCAACGGCAGCTCTATAATCATTTGACCTTTCAAAATAAACATGACTACAATTGTATACAACAATGCAAGTAAGGCCAGAGGTGATATTTTAGGAATGAAAACGTTTTCATACCACTCTTTGCCTTTTGACTTTACCAAACTAAAACGTGTCATAAATCCGGCTACAAAAGGGATGCCTAAATATATCAGAACACTCTGTGCCACGCTCCATATCGTCACTTTTTCCAATCCTTCAACATTCCATGATAAACCCAACCAACGTGGTACGAGCTTTACAAAAAAGTAAATAAAGACAGAATAAAAAATGATCTGAAATATAGAGTTTAATGCAACCAAAGCCGCACAATATTCGTTGTCACCTTTTGCAAGTGTGTTCCAAACGATAACCATTGCTATACAGCGTGCCAAACCGATTATAATTAACCCTATTGCATAGTTTGGCATATCCGGAAGTAACACGATCGCAAGGATAAACATTAAAATAGGCCCGATGATCCAATTCTGAATAATGGAAAAGGCAAATATTTTTTTATTACGGGATACCTTTCCTATTTCTTCATACTTTACTTTTGCAAGTGGCGGATACATCATTACAATAAGCCCTATAGCAATTGGCCAAGAGATCGTACCCGTACTCATTCCCTCTAGTGTCTTTGCCAAACTTGGGAAAAGAAAGCCACCAACAACACCAATGCCCATCGCTATGAAAATCCATACAGTTAAGAACCTATCTAAAAAAGACAATCTGCTTTCCTTTTCATTACTCAAAAAATCACCCCTCTATCATAGCTCCATTGTTGACCAAACTATTTTGCATACTTTGAATCGACGTGTTTTTATTCCACGGAATAGCGACTGTGTGGTGGTTGCTAATTTCGTTAACTTTTTTTAACCATTCCTTTTCTGCCTCTGCTCTTGCTGCTAAACTCTCATTAATTCTGTGTCAATACTTGGTCCGCATACGCCAGTTGAACAACACATAGCAGGGTCAAAAATTTCAATAACGCTCATAATACATTCCTCTTTTCATTTTATTTTATCTTATTGGCAATTATCAGCTTTATTATCTGAACACGGCTTTTCAGCGATGATTTCGTTTAGCAAAGAAATCAATTCTTCCTGTTTCTCCTTGTTTAAAGTGTAAAACATCCACGAGCCGCATTTTCTCCCTCTTACTAACTCGCACTCCATTAAAATCTTCATGTGGTAAGATAGCGTAGGTTGGGTAATCTTAAATTCGTCAAGAATATTACAGGCACATAACTCAACACCCGAAAGCATATTGAGTATTCTTAACCTTGTTTCATCTGATAAACCCTTAAACAACAGGGCATATTCTGCGTAAGAATGTTTCAATGGTACACCCCCTTCTGAAGTGATTTTACATATAGACAGATATCTATATTTAATTATATGTAACACATTGATGATTGTCAATGTGATTTGGATTTTGTTTACGAAATTTTATTGAGCGTAATTAGCGCATGCATAGAACAAGTATCAAAATAATCACCTTGCATCACGTATGTAATAATGCTAAATTTATGTACATAAGGAGATGGCATTATGCCCACGATAAGATTAATAGCCGATCTGAGAAACACGAATGAAATATCGGAGTTGTACCCTAGTCAACATGAACCTGCTTTTATTACAAAGAACGGATATGATGACCTGGTTGTAATGAGTATGGCTACCTACGAAAAGAAAATGTCTTTAATTGAGGTTAACAAAAAACTTAATGCAGCAGAAACTCAACTCAATAATACAACCCCATTGGTAGACGGTGAGGGTGTTTTTAATCGATTGAGGGAGAGGATTCAAATGATGAACAAGCCAGACACAAGCCCTGATTTTACAATTGATGATATTCACAAAATAAGAGAATATCATTATTCGGTAAGGCAGACAATGACTGTGGATGAATACAATGCCTATCGAAAAGACTCAATTGATAAACTTGAGGATAGAATTATAAGGGCAAAAAAAGAAAAAATGCAGGCAGTGTGACCTAGCCACCCATCAGCCGACCACTCACACCGCTTGGTTATCCTAAATATGAAAAAATATTGGGGCATAAAATCAATTTCAAAACCAAATGCAGAACCTATAGACAAAATTATTGTTAGTCAATATAATAAGACTGGGAAAGTCAAAAATACACGGCGCCAGATTTAATTCTAAAGCGGTACATGGCGTATGCCTATCGAGACCCCCCTTGGCAAAACAACTTATTAAAGGAGGCAGTGCAGCATGAAAGATCATCACATCGAAACACAATGCATCCAAGCCGGCTACAAACCAAACAACGGCGAGGCCCGCGTGTTACCGATTTACCAAAGCACCACGTTTAAATATGACTCCACCGAACACATTGCAAAGCTTTTTGACTTAGAAGCGGAGGGGTTCTTCTATACACGGCTTTCAAACCCAACCGCCGCATTTGTAGAGCAGAAAATCGCGACGCTCGAGGGCGGCGTGGGCGCTATGCTTACGTCCTCTGGTCAAGCGGCCGCGTTTATTGCGATTTTAAACATTTGTAGTGCGGGTGATCATGTCATTAGTACCAGCGCCATCTATGGCGGCACTTATAATCTGTTTAACGTCACCTTAAAGAAGTTCGGCATCGAGTTTACATTTGTAGACCCTGATATAACCGAAGCGCAGTTAAACGAGGCGTTTCGACCCAACACAAAAGCCGTGTTCGGCGAGACCATCGCGAACCCGGCGCTCACGGTGCTTGATTTCGAAAAATTTGCCCATGCGGCGCATGCGCACCATGTGCCTTTTATCGTAGACAACACACTGGCTACGCCGATTTTGTGTCGACCATTTGAATTTGGCGTGGATATCGTCGTGCATTCGACCTCAAAATATATGGACGGTCACGCTGTTTCATTGGGCGGGGTTATCGTCGACAGCGGCAACTTCGACTGGCGTAGTGGCAACTTCGAAGGGCTGACGACACCAGACGACTCTTATCACGGCACAGTCTACGTAGATAGCTTTAAAAGCGCGGCTTATATCGCAAAAGCGAGGGTGCAATTGATGCGTGATTTGGGCAGTACAATCTCGCCACACAACGCATTTTTGTTAAACCTCTGCTTGGAAACACTTCATCTTCGGATGGAAAAGCACTGCGCAAACGCATTGGCTATTGCGACATACCTTGAAAGCCATGACAAAATCGAATTTGTAAACTACCCCGGTTTAGAAAAAGACGCCAACCATGCATTGGCGAAAAAATATTTAACCGGCGGTTGCAGTGGCGTTATTTCCTTTGGCATCAAGGGCGGCAAACAAAACGCAATCAAATTTATGGACAGCCTGAAGCTTGCCAATATTGTCGTGCATGTAGCCGACGCCAGAACCGGTGTTCTGCATCCGGCGACCTCTACCCACAGACAGTTGAATAGCACACAGTTAAAAGAGGCCGGTATCTCCGAAAGCCTTATCAGAATGTCGGTGGGCATCGAGCATGTAGATGACCTTATCTGCGATATCGAACAAGCATTAAAAGAAATATAGCATTAAAAATACAAGAGCCTGTTTGAAATCTGACCTGAATACGTATCTGTTTTAAACAGGTTCTACGGGAGATGCGGCGTATCATTCACACGCACTTCCTAAGGGGGAGAACAGACACAATGAAAATATATACCGGTGACGGTGATGAACTGACAACGACGTTAGTCGACGAAATAAAAGTAAAGAAGAACGACTGTCGAATTGAACTTTTAGGGAATATCGACGAACTGAACTGCCATCTCGGATTAATCAAAGCGTCTAACTGCCACAGCTACATTAAGAGCTACTTAGAAACCGTGCAAGAGACACTCTTGGTCATCATGTATAGCGTAACCGGTGCCAAGTGCACGATACAGCATGCGGCGTTAACCGATTTGGAAGAGCAGATTGACTTTTTAGAAAGTCAATTTAAACGTTCAGCAAGAATCACTTTGCCTGGCAAATGCATCATATCTGCACGGCTAGACATTGCGCGAGCGGTCACGAGAAGATGTGAGAGAAGCCTTGCAACCGTTTGCGACAATCATGACATCATAAACACGGTTGTCAAAAAATATTTAAACAGACTGTCCGATTATTTGTTTGTCGCGGCAAGATACACAGACAGCACCCGTAGGATGTAAACCCTACAAAAAGGAGGCCACATGGAAACCATCAAACTTTATAGACGACGTTACATTCCAGACGAACTTATTTTTCTAAAAGACGATGAAATCGTTTACTTTGATGAGGAGCGTATTGTCACAAGATGGACCACATTGAAGCCGCGCAAAGATTTTACCCATGGCGTCTCCTGCTATTTTTTAAATCGTGGCTTCAAGGTGAGTAAATTTATCGATGCCAACGACAATATCTTGTTTTGGTACTGTGATATCATCAGCTGTGAGCATGATGCCGCGGCCAATGCTTATCTGTTTCATGATTTGCTCATTGATATCGTCGTGTATGCGGATGGATTTGTAAAGGTACTCGATATGGAAGAGCTCGCGACAGCACTAGACGAAGGCCAAATTGACATTGGGAAGGCCAAAGAGGCGCTTCGTCGTGCCAGCGAGCTTTTAGCGATTGTCTATGACAAAAAATTTCATACGCTTAGCCATTTTTTAGAATTTTAGGACAAGATGGAGTAGCCATGGCAAAAAAAGAAAAAATCACAAAAGAATTGACGGAAGAAGAGATCACCAAGCAAGAAATGGCCAAACAACTGCGAAATTTACATAAGGGACACAGACAAAAAGTACGCCAACGCTTTATTAATGAGAGAAGCTTAGACCACTTCGAAGAACACCAGGTTTTAGAGCTTATCTTGTTTTTTGCGATGCCTTATGTAGATACAAATGATGCGGCACATTTGATTATAAACGAGTTTGGTTCCCTTTATGCCGTTTTGGATGCAGACCCTGTCGAAATCGTAAATCGCTGTCAAGATATCCGTTGTGGGTCATATACCATTACTGAAGCGACCGCCGTTTTGATTTCGATGTATCCCCACGTATTTCGACGTTATCTGCAGAGCAAGCTAGACAATGTCAAACTTGTCATTGATTCGTCTAAAGCAGCCGCGGAGTATTTGCGGGCATTTTTGATAGGCAAAACCACAGAATGTTTTTATTTGCTGTGCTTAGACAGCGGTCGAAGGTTGCGAAAAACAGTTAAAATCAGTGAGGGCACCGTAAACAAAACACAAATTTTTTTGCGCAACATCATTAAAGAGGCGCTCAATCATAATGCAAGTTATCTTGTCATCGCCCACAACCACCCCGGCGGCGCCTGTAAGCCATCAAAGGCGGATGTGAATTCGACAGAAAAAATCATACAAGCGCTCGTATATGTAGATATAGAACTTCTTGATCACATCATCATTTGCGATGATTATGTGTCCAAATATTACAGCTTTGCCGAGAAAAGAATGCTCCATTTGCAGTATGAATAGCCCATGCCCATCGCCCTAACCACCAAAAACCACACCAGGCACCACATACAATCGGCGCGGCTGTTCGGGCGACGACATGCGCTGAACCAGAACAACAAAAAAAGCGCGGGGCAAAGTACACACCCACGCATCACATCCGAAAAAATAGCACCCCAAATAAAACACACACTTCACTCATAAATTATTTTTGCCCTCACTAAAGTGCGTCAAAATATTACACTGTAAAAAAATAATTTATGGCAGGCTTAACCTTCAGGCAGTGTCGCATATACTGACAGTACAATTCAATCATAATTTTCACAATTTTTTCATTACCGTTCCAGACACTATATTCATGCGAGGAGGTGTACGCCATGAACAAACCATTAATTATGCTTCTGTTATGGCAATTCACAACATATTTTCTCTATAAGTCTACACCCGCTAAGATCATTTCGATTGTCCTTATGGGTGCCACGGTTATTTTGCTTATTCTTAGTTCTAGAATCAAAACAGACGATACCGAAAACCATAACTAGTCTAATCTAGTCTAATCTAAGCTTAGCCAAAGCCTACGTGACAAGAAAATAATTTTCATCCATCAACTTGACAACCGCTGTTTAATATACTAAAATTAAGACATAATAAATGAGAAGGTGTTCGACCACCTTCCCATTTATAGCACAGTCCGCTTTCAGAGCGGTAGGCTTGCTTGTATTTTAAGAATTGTTTACAAAAAATAACCAGTTTGCCTTGGTGAGGGGCTGGTTATTTTTTTATAGTTTTATATGTCAAATATGCTATCAGAATTATCATAGCCGTTTCTACGACTGTAATAACTTCAAACAATGACATATGATCACCTCCATTCAGTCGGATTGAATACAACCCTCCTTTCTGGAAGCAAACCTACAAATAACGCCCTTATGCACCCGTGCTTGTCTACAATTATAACGGCTACGACAATGATTTGCAACCGACAATTATCTTTTCTAATGAACGTTGTCTCGTCGATTAGAAATATATAAAACCATTTCAACTCATCAACTTGACAACCGCTGGTTTAATATACTAAACTACCACCGCCTAAAGGCGGTGGGTTGAAGCATGAATGCTTAACGACTGAAAGTCGTGGTGACCAAGGATTAATCCATCTGAAAGACCTATAGCTCAAAGCTATTTAAAGTGCGACTGAAACTCACTGGTCA
>JAVBJY010000127.1:0-14202 GCA_031546735.1 Eubacteriales bacterium | reverse complement strand
CCTCTTCGCCCAACATATTTTCAATTTTTTCAGCCAATCGGGCAACCTCATAAACGCCAATTGTATTTAACACGCCTTTGATGCCATGCACTTCAATCCGATACTGCGCTGCATCTGCTTCAACCAAGCCGTTTAACTTCTCTATTGTTTCTGGCAACATGTCGAGTGCCAACTTCACAATCTTCGCGTAAGATTTTTCCGAACCGCCAATCGTTTCAAGTGCCCGCGAAACTGAAAACATTGGCATCTGCCGAAGCGCATTGACAAATTTGTTTGGCTCTTCCCCTTCATTTTGTGCAAATGTTGTTATTTCGCATGGCGCTTCCTTTTTGTCGTCTGGAATCCATTTGCTTAAAAGTTTGTCTAATTTTGCGCAATCGATTGGTTTTGCCAAAAAATCATTCATGCCATTTGCCGCCAGAACACTTCTTGCATCCATCACGACATTGGCGGTGAGCGCGATTATGGGTAAACCATCGAATTTGGCGCCGCCTTGAACGCGAATTTTTTTTGCCGCTTGAAGGCCGTTCATCACTGGCATCATATGGTCTAAAAATACAATGTCGTATTCTTTTGCCATAACCATCTCTACTGCCTCAAGTCCATTTCGGCATGTGTCTATTTTCATTTTGTATGGCTCCATGAGTTCGGCCGCGATTTTAAGATTGAGCGAGATATCGTCTGCTATTAGTATATGCACATCAGGCGCGCTAAAGGAGAATACTTGTGCGCCCGAATCATTTTTCTCGTGACTGACATACTTTTCATACAGCGCTAACTTTTGCGGTATTTCTACTGTGAATTTGCTTCCTTCGCCATAAACGCTTGTTGCTTTTACGCTTCCGCCCATCAGGTTACAAAGCTTTTGCACAATCGAAAGCCCAAGTCCCGTCCCCTCTACATCTTTATTTTTGTGTTGGTCAAACCGCACAAAAGTGCCAAAAAGTGCTGGCATATCTTCTTCTTTGATCCCTATACCACTATCTGTCACTTCTATCGTGACCATCGCTTCAGACCCATGATCATACAAGACGCTGTGTATCGAAAGTAACACTGACCCTTCGTTTGTATATTTGACTGCATTGGCCAGTAGGTTTGTTAAGATTTGTCTGATGCGTACCTCATCCCCTATCAATCTGGCGGGTGTGTTTTCATCCACTTCGATGACAAATTCTAAATTTTTTTCCTGTGCTTTCAAACTGATGATGGTGCTCACATCATCTAGCAACGACTCCAAAAAATACTCTCCTTCTGAAATCTTTAACTTACCAGATTCGATTTGGGATAAATCCAAAAGGTCATTTATAATTTCCAAAAGATTTCGACTGGCCGTTTGAATTTGTTTCACTTGCTCTAACACGTCGGGGGCCAGCTTGCGTCGGGTTAGTAGCTCTGAAAGCCCTAAAATTGCATTCATCGGCGTGCGCATCTCATGAGAAATATGCGCAATAAATTTATTTTTGGTATCGCTCACAACAACAGCTTTATTTCTTTCATATACATTATACAGCAATAGTGCAAAAAGCACGAAGATAAGCCAAACGATTTTGGCATTAAACCCCGCCACCATTGCTTTTTGTGGAACGACAATATACAATATCCAACCACATTCTAGCTTTTGAGGCAAGAAGTATCGTTTGACATGATCATAATCTTCTAATAAAATGGCTTTTTCTGAAGCTTGAAACCGACTATACACTTCGTCATAAACGGGAAAATCTGTCTTATCATGTAAATCGTTTTTGGCACTGATAAATTGATGGTTGGTATGGGCCAAGATTTGACCGTTCTCATCCGTTAAGAATGAATAACTGCCAGGATACAGCCCCTTGCTTATCGTTTCCATGCCCTGTGTCAGTTTGCTGAGCTCAACGTCGCCGGATAAAACAGCGTCCAATCCTCCGATTTTGCCAATGTATTTAGAAAACGCTGCAAATGTTCTGCCCGATATAAAGCCCTCATAGGCAATGGCGGTGATTTTTCCGTTTGCGCTCATGGCCGCTTTATACCATTCTCGGTCTGTTGCTTTCCAGTCACCTGGATTTGACCAATTTGCAAAAATACCAGTGTCATTGGATAAACCCAAATAAAGATCATAGAATGCGGGATCTAAGTCATAATGGATTTTCAAAAAACTTTTTACGGTTGATAGATCATTTTGCAAAACGAGGTCTGTTCCCAAAATATCAATTGTTTTTTGATGGGACATCATTAATTTATCCATTTCACACGCCGCGCCAATGACATGCTCTTCCAAACGCTTTAGAGATCCCTCTATAATAATGCTTTGTGCGGTGTAATAGGTGACGACAAAAATAAAAAGCACTACGATATAGTTGACTGGCATTTTTTTCACTTGTTGTATTATGTTTAACACGGTTCTCTTAAATCGACTATGCATGCTTTTAAAATCCCCCTCTGCGAACCCGAAAATAGTGCACGGCAAAATGATAAACGTTTTTGTTATTTGCTTTAAAAATGACAAATGCGAACGCCTATAGTAAGGTGTTCGCATTTTAAGATCATACTATCACAAATTGAGTTTATTTTCAAGAATAATTTTGTTAGCAGATATGATGACAGAAGCGACAGCCCATTTTCAATCATCGGCTGTCGCTTCTGTTTTTTATCTGTGTGAAGTCTTTTGCAATACAAATTCATCCATCATAGACTGTAAGACATGCGCCTGAACAGCCATTTGTTCGCTCGTAGACGCATTTTGCTGTATGACCGATACATTGGATTGTGTGATATCCAGAATATGGGCAACGCTGTTTCCAATCCGCGCGATTTCATCTGTCTGTAGTGCAGAAGATTTTGTGATTTCGTTTACAATATCGACGGTGCTTGTGATGGTATCCGCGATCTGAGAAAGGGATTCAGCTGTCTCTGTCGCAATGCTAGAACCAACCTGCACTTTTTGAAGCGAGCTTTTTATGTTATCAGCACTTTCTTTTGCGGCGGCGGCGCTTCTTGACGCGAGGCTACGTACTTCTTCGGCGACAACCGCAAACCCTTTGCCATGTTGCCCAGCTCTTGCGGCCTCTACGGCGGCGTTTAATGCCAATAGGTTTGTCTGGAATGCAATGTCTTCTATTATCTTGATGATTTTCGCTATTTCTCCAGAGGAGTTTTTGATATCCTCCATGGCCGCGACCATTTCACCCATTTGTTTATTGCCTTTTTTAACCGCATCCTTTGCTGTGCCAGAAAGTCGGCTCGCCTTTTCTCCGTTTTCCGCATTCGCTTTTGTTTCCCTTGAAACTTGTGCAATCATCTCGGTTATCTCACCGACCGCCTGGCTCTGTTTGTCGAGCGCAAAGGTTAAATCTTGGTTTGCCGCTGATACGTGGTTTGCCTCTAAATTCACTTGTTGCGATGTTTGTTGTATTTCTGAAAACACATGGTTTAAGTTGCCAATGATGCTATTAATGGAATTCTTGATCGTAACAAAATCGCCAATGTAATCACGTGAAATTTCCAGATTCAGGTTTTTGTTAGAGATACCACTTAACTTTTCGCTCAGCTCATCGATGTAGCTCTTGATGGTTGTCGTACTCAATTCTAACGCTTGCCCTAACTTTTGGAAATTGGCATGGATGTCTTTTGTATCCTGATCACAAGGCGCAATTTCAATTTTAATATCCAAATTGCCTTTCGAAAACTTCGTAATCTCTTCAATCAGGTTTTCAATGGCTTGTGACTGATAGTTCTCTTGTTTTTCAGACAACAGCTGTGCGAGACGTATATCCGTCAAGTCATTGATAAATTGAAGCGCCGCAACCACCCTGCCTTGCCCATCCGCAATCGGAATGGCTGTATACGTTATGTATCGTTTCTTTCCGTTTATTTCAACGGTTGTCTCGCTTGAAGAAACAGTCCCTGTTTTGAAGGCATGGGCAACAGCGCATTTTCCCGCTTGATAGTCTTCTGTCTTCAAATAGTCATAGGAGGCCTTTCCCATTAAGTCTTCACCCTTTTTGCCTAGCACTTGTGCCGCATATGGGTTTATGTATTTTATATTGTAATCGGTGTCCACAATCAGAATGGAGATGGTTAACGCATCTAAATACCCCGTCATGCTGTCTATCATATTGTTTACGCCTTTTACGATTTCATTGTAGTCGCCCGGTAAAACCGTTTCGTTGCCACGATCTGTGAGATCGCCCACCACAATCGAATTTTTAACTCTGGAAAACCCTTCAAGCATCCTGTTTAACGAATTCCGAATGTCTAAAACCGAAGTGGTTAATTCTCCTACTTCGTCATGGCTTACGATACTGATTTCGGCCTCCAGATCACCTTCTGCGATTTTTTTGGCAAAGGCATTTACATACAAAATCGGTTTGGTTATCCTTAAAATAATCATGTACATAATAATAGAGGCGAATAGAATGGAGATTAGGCTGACAATCAGTGCCATCCAGAAGAAACCCGACTCCATCGCATCTGATTTGTCAACAACACTTATAATTTTCCAACCCAGTGTAGGGTCAATGGAAACATAAGCCATAAATTCGTTGCCCGTCTTATCTTTGTATTCAAAAAATTTGGCTTCATTCACTTTTGTAGCATCCGCCAACCCGATATCTTCTAGCTTCGCGTTAATCGCCTCTGGCATTGTAGATGCCGCCACTAGATTGTTTTTGTCTACCAAAATAATATTGGTTTTTACTTTTTCATTTTCATCTTTTCCTAAATAATAGGTAAGTGCTTCTGTGTAGGCCGGAACAACACCCATGCCGATGCTTACGCCGTTGCTCATAATCGGCTTCGAATACCAAACTTCCATTTTTCCGTTTACGGGCGATGACGTGACAAAGCTGACCCAAGGATTGCCCTTCTTGCTTTGTTCTGCATTTTCAGTGTAAGGCGTTTTGTACACGTCCAGCCCGACACCTTCTTGCTCGAAGCCGACCGCTTTCACGACATAGCTCTTGTCGACAAAAACATAATTGGGATAAATATTAGTACTACCGATGTTCGTATTGTTTTTATACAATTTGGCTAAAATCTCATTGGCCGCTTTTACGTCGCCGCCTTTTGCTGCCGCTATGACTTCAGGCGCCGATATAATGGCTTCTACTGCGCCATTGGCATTATCAAACCACTGCTTGATGATCGATTCCATTAACCCACCATCTTTTTGCAACAAGGCTTTTACGTTTTGCTCTACTAGCTTATTGCTTTCACGACTGGTCATGCATGTGACCAAAATCAGTGAGACCATAATAATGATAATCATGGGAAAGAGTATTTTCCACCTAATCCCTAATCCTTTGGTGCTACTTACCTTTTCGCCAACCATATTGCTACCTCCTCCTTAAGAACATAAATTTGCAACGCAAATGCTCGACATGGCATTTACATTGTTTGACAAAATTGCTAAAGACTGAATTGTTTATACATATCTTAACACACATCATCAACATAGTAAATGCTTTTTCTTACTACTATGTTCGGCGCAAAATGGTTCACATTCCCTTTTAAATGCCGAATGTTTTCATTTTGCTTGCCGCATGGTTAGAACGTGTTTGCTATAGAAAAAAAATTATAGAAATATGTCAGAATGCATCGTTCAAAAAAATGCTGTCAAAACGAACACGAAAGATATATAATGCTTCTGGCTTCACATTAAAAAGCGCGGAGGATCCTTTTTCGGTTGTGCAAATTATAAATATAGGCTCGCATTTTAAAAATTAGGGATAAAAAGCACTTTGTTTTGCCAGAATAAACCTTGAAATGAAAAATGCTTCTACTCATAATTTGTATGTCGTTTGTCATCCACAATTGATTGTGTAGAGCCACATTGTAAAAAGGCAGTCAACGTCAATTCCATTGCGTTTGGAATGGCGCCACAAGCCCACCCATCAACTATCAACGAAGGAGCGTGAAACAATGCATTTAACACCGAAGGACATGGAAAAATTAATGCTACACACCGCTGGAGAACTGGCGCGTAAAAGAAAAGATCGGGGCGTAAAGCTAAACTACGTGGAATCCATCGCCCTCATCAGTTCTGAACTGTTTGAGTATGCACGAGATGGCAAGACGGTAACAGAGCTTATGCAACTAGGCACAAAAATTCTCACGGTGGACGACGTTATGGAAGGCGTTTCGGAAATGATTCACGACGTGCAAATCGAAGCGACTTTTCCCGACGGCACAAAACTGGTAACCGTACACAACCCTATCAAATAAGGAGGCATCTCGATGATACCCGGCGAAGTTATTGTCAGCAAAGAAGAAATCGTATTAAATGAAAACAAGAAGACAATCGTATTAAAAGTAAAAAACATAGGCGACAGACCTGTGCAAGTTGGTTCTCACTTCCATTTTTTTGAGGTCAATAAGTTATTACAGTTTAAACGGGAACAAGCTTACGGCATGAGACTTGACATTGCGTCTGGCACCTCGGTACGCTTTGAGCCCGGCGAAGAAAAAGAAATCACACTGGTCGAACTGGGCGGCAACAAGCGCGTGTTTGGGCTAAACGGATTAACCAGCGGTCAAGTAAACTGCGCGACCTTGGAAAGAAGCATGCACAACGCAAAAACGAAAAAATTTATTTAATGGGAGGGAAACGAATATGAAAATAACAGGAAAAGCCTATAGCTCTATGTTTGGCCCAACTGTTGGCGATAAAGTCAGGCTAGCGGATACAGAACTTTTTATTGAAGTGGAAAAAGATTTTACAAACTATGGCGACGAAGTTAAATTTGGCGGCGGAAAGACCATCCGTGACGGCATGGGGCAATCAGCCACAGCCCACGCCGACCAAGCGTTGGATTTGGTCATTACAAACGCTGTTGTCGTTGACCATTGGGGCATCGTAAAAGCCGACATCGGCATTAAAGACGGTCGCATTGTGGGCATTGGCAAGGCCGGAAATCCAGACATTATGGACGGCGTTCACCCTAACATGGTGATTGGTGCCTCCACTGAAGCAATCGCTGGCGAAGGCTTAATCATAACTGCCGGAGGAATCGATACACACATCCATTTCATCTGCCCACAACAAGTAGAAACTGCCCTATACAGCGGCGTTACCACCATGATCGGCGGCGGCACGGGTCCAGCGGACGGCACCAATGCAACCACCTGCACCCCTGGCCCTTGGAACATGGAAAAAATGCTAAAGGCAGTGGAAGAACTTCCGATGAACATCGGTCTTTTGGGCAAAGGCAACTGTGCCACCATGCGACCTTTAGTTGAGCAAGTAGAAGCAGGCGCAATGGGCTTAAAGCTACACGAAGACTGGGGCTCGACACCGGCTGCCATTGACATGTGTTTAACAGTTGCGGATGAATACGACGTACAAGTGGCTATCCACACCGATACATTAAACGAAGCTGGCTGTGTAGAAGACACCTTAGAAGCCATCGGCGGAAGAACCATCCACACCTACCATACAGAGGGCGCGGGCGGCGGCCATGCACCCGACATCATTCGGGCGGCAGCAGAAAACAACATTTTGCCTTCTTCTACCAACCCTACCATGCCGTTTACCATTAATACAATAGACGAGCACTTGGATATGATGATGGTTTGTCACCACTTGGATAGCAATATCCCCGAAGACGTTGCCTTTGCCGACTCTCGTATTCGTCCTGAAACGATTGCCGCTGAGGATATTTTACACGACATGGGCGTGTTCAGCATGATGAGCTCAGACTCACAAGCGATGGGTCGCGTAGGCGAAGTCATCACGCGTACATGGCAAGCGGCGGATAAAATGAAGAAACAAAGAGGTTCTCTTCATGGCGACAGCGCAAACAGCGACAACAACCGCGTAAAACGCTACGTTGCAAAATACACCATCAACCCAGCCATTACCCACGGCATCTCTCGTTATGTTGGGTCTGTGGAAGAAGGAAAGTACGCCGACTTGGTTATCTGGAACCCGATGTTCTTTGGTATCCGACCTGAAATGATTATAAAAGGCGGCATGATTATCGCTGCAAAAATGGGCGATCCAAATGCATCTATCCCAACCCCTCAGCCTGTTTTCTACAGAAACATGTTTGGCGCGTTAGGCAAAGCGAAACTCGATACGTGTATTACATTCGTATCCAAGATTGCTTTTAAAAACGGCATTGCAGAGAAATATGGCCTACAGAAATTGGTGTTGCCAGTAGAAAATTGCCGAAACATTGGCAAAAAAGACATGATCAACAACAGCGCGACACCTGCGATTGAAGTAGACCCTGAAACCTACGAAGTGAAAGTAGACGGCGAACATATTCATTGCGAACCGGCCACAGAACTTCCTTTGGCACAGCTTTACAATCTGTTTTAAAAAAATCTTGACAGTATACACAAAAAGGGGACATAACTATGCTAGGCGTTGTTTTATTATTTGTAGGGATCGTTTTACTCAACAACGGACTTGGTCGCTTGACAGGCATTGATAAAAAAGCGGTTACCGTATTAAATGTACTGGTTGGCTCGTTGTCGGTTATCGCCAACGTCGTCACCATTGTGCAAGCCAACGGGGAAATCGCTAATTTTTACAGCGCAGGCACTGGCTTACTGTTTGGCTTTACCTATTTATTTATTGCCGCAAACAATTTATTTGATTTAGATTTACGCGCTTACGGCTGGTACAGCCTGATGGTTGCGGTTATCACCGTTCCGGCGGCATATCTTTGTTTTATCGCTGGCGATTGGCGATTTGGTGCCATCTGGTTGATGTGGGGTGTGCTCTGGCTCACTGGCTTCATCGAAACCGTAGCAAAAAAAGATTTGGGGCACTTCGTTTCGTTCTTGCTCATATTTGAGGGCATCGTAACGGCACTTGTGCCAGGCTTTCTTATACTGGCAGACCGCTGGTAGGTTTACTATTTCGGGGCAAGCCCTTTTGAAAGGGCTTGCCCACGGTTTTATCTTTTTCAAGGAGGAACTTTTTTGATTATTACAGACGTGTTGGGCAAACAGCAAGACGCCCCCTATGATGCCATGGACATCGACATCGTGGACATCGAATGGTATGAAGCCCATAAAAAAATTCAAAAGCGAGTGACGGCAGGCGGGTTAGAAATCGGTATTCGGCTAGAGCAAGCACATGCAATTCGTGGCTTGTGCCAAGGCGACGTGTTGGCCGTGACAGGGCAAAAAGCCATCGTGGTCAACATTACTGAAAGCGACTGCATCATGGTAAAAACCAAAGACAGCAAGATGCTCGCAAAAGTGTGCTATGAAATCGGCAACCGTCATTCTCCCTTGTTCTATGGAGACGACGACGAACTGCTCATGCCCTTTGATAAGCCCATTTTTGAAATGCTCGTGAAAATCCATGCCCATCCAGTGGAAACAATCGCAAAAATCCACGCGGATAAAAGCATCTCCTCTTATGGAAACCATGGTCACGGGCATGGGCATGACGATCATCAATCCCAATCTCAATCTCACGCTCAAGCACACGCGCATGCGCATGCGCACGACCATGGCGATCACGACCACGATCACCCGCACCCCCATCCTCACCATCACGAAGCATAAGGCGGTACAAAAATTGAAAAATCGTTTTTTATTGTTACAGATTAATGATTCTATATTTCCCATCGGCGGCTACACCCAGTCTTACGGCCTTGAAACCTATATCCAAAAAGGACTGGTTAAAGATGCTGATACGGCGTTTTTGTATGTAACGGGCGTACTGCATGGCAGTTTTCTCTATACCGAATTATTGTCTGCCCGTTATGCGTACGACTATGCCTTATCGGGCGAATACGAAAAGCTTGCCCACCTTGATCAACTTTTGCGGGCGTCCAAAGTGCCCAAAGAAATTCGAAACGCCAGTGAAAAGTTGGGGCAACGGTTCATCAAAACCATCCAAGGCATGCAGTTACCCGACAACGAACGCTTTACCCGCTATTGTGACGGTGGCGCAAGCCAACCGCCCAACCACTGTGTCGCCTACGGCGTGCTCTGCGCTTCAGCGGGCATTCCCAAAGAGGACGCACTACAATCCTTCATGTATTCGAATACGTCCTCTATCATTACAAACTGTGTAAAACTCGTGCCACTTAGCCAAACCGTAGGGCAAAACCTACTGGCGCAGTGCCACGACGTATTTGAAACCGTGCTACAAAAAGTAACATTGTTAAAGGAAGATCAAATAGGCTTATCCATGCCCGGCTTTGATGTACGGTGTATGCAACACGAAACATTGTATTCTAGGCTGTATATGTCTTAACGATAGGAGAAAAATAAATGTCATCATATGTAAAAATAGGGGTAGCGGGGCCAGTTGGCTCAGGCAAAACCGCGTTGATTGAAAGTTTGGTACGCCACATGTCGAACGACTACAGCATCTGTGTCGTCACCAATGATATTTATACAAGAGAAGATGCCGAGTTTTTAATGAAGAACAGCACCTTAGACAAAGAGCGAATCGTAGGGGTTGAAACCGGCGGTTGCCCACACACGGCCATACGTGAAGACGCGTCTATGAATTTAGAAGCCGTCGCAGATATGGCCGCTAAATTTCCTGATGTGCAAATTGTGTTTGTAGAAAGCGGCGGCGACAATCTGTCTGCCACGTTTAGCCCTGAGTTGGCAGACGCGACCATTTTTGTAATCGACGTAGCCGAAGGCGACAAAATCCCTCGAAAAGGCGGCCCGGGTATCACCCGCTCGGATTTATTAATTATCAACAAGATTGACTTGGCACCTTACGTTGGCGCAAGCCTAGAGGTGATGGAGCGAGATTCTAAAAAAATGCGGGGAGACAAGCCTTTCATCTTTACAAACATACGCGGCGGGGAAAACGTGCCGGATGTTATCAACTGGATCAAAAAGAACGTATTGCTTGAGGGCATGTAGGATGGGCACCTCTTACGGGAAAGTTTCAACCCTGACCCTTTCTGCTAGCCGCAAAGGGGAAAAGACCATCCTAGACGACATCTATTTCACTGCGCCGTTTAAGATCGCAAAGCCCTTTGTACAGCCAGATAACAGCATCAAAGTGATGGTGATGTTTGCTTCGGCAGGCATTATGGAAGGCGACGCCCACGATATCCACATCCACATCGGCGACCATTCAAAAATATGTATGACCTCTCAGTCTTACGAGAAGATACATAAAATGAATCAGGGAGAAGCCCACCGGATGTGCCAGATAGAAGTCGGCACGGGTGCCTACTTGCGCTACACCCCCCTGCCTACCATTCCCTTTGCCCAGTCTGCCTTCACCAGTACCACGCGGGTGCAGTTAAAAGATGATACCGCCCGCCTTGCTTTTTATGACATTGTATCTTGCGGTCGGTATGCCCGCGGGGAGTATTTTCAATATCGACACTACAAATCGCTCATGGAAGTGGAACGGGGCGATGTGCTTTTGTATCGTGACAACACAGTATATACACCCGAAGACATGGATATGAACGGATTTGGTTTGTTTGAAGGCTATACCCATCTGGCAAACATTTCTTTGTTTCACTTTGGTTTGCAAGAAGACGCCTTAGCCGAAATCGCCAGCCTGTTGGAATCACCCGAGGTGGACGGTGGTCTAAGCTCGACTTGGAACGGCGACGTGGTGATCCGAATTTTGGGTAAGGACTCCCAGACGTTGACGGCTATTTCAGATAAGATCATCGACGTGGCAGAAAAGCAAACTGTTCAAGCGGTTTAACTTCTTGCCACGAAAATTGAATGATGAAAGGAGATGCCACAATGATCGCAATGCAATACAATATCGCACTGCCAAGCGATTATGATATGGAAATTATCCGAAAGCGCACACGGGATAATGGAAATAAAACAGACGGATTTCCCGACCTTAAAATGAAAGCATATTTGATTGCTGAAAAGGGTAAATACAACAATCACGAAAATCAATATGCACCTTTTTATTTGTGGGAAAAAGAAGACGGCATGAACCAATTCTTACTTGGCGGTTATTTTAACAATATACTCAATTCGTTTGGATGGACACAGGTGAATCACTGGATTGTCTTGCACGAGCAGGTCAAAAAATCGGCAGAACCACAATATGCAGTCGTGCAAACGATACCGATTCCTGCTTTCTCTGATTTTAAAGCGATGTGTGATAATGAGAAAGAGAATTTTGATTGTTGGATTGCCGATGCTTCGACCACATCATATGTTACGGCGTACAATCCTAAAACATGGGAATTATGTCGGTTTTATATGACGACGGATGTTGCTACGCTTTTAAAGATTGCGAAGGGTTCGTTGGTTTATGATGTTCACCATATCTCTTCATGAAAAAGAACAACCCCAGCCGCTTCACGACTGGGGTTGTTCTTTTTTGGTTTATTTAGATTGGTGGTGCCTCTTGAACCACTTCATAGAGTTTTAACATCTCCACTCGTAAAAGATCTGTTAGTTCAATCAGACAGTCTTTTATGAAATTCGAGAAAAACTCTAATTTTATTATGTTGCAACCACTTTGGTGCAAGTTGTCGATATGCCGAATCATTGTCTGCTGTATCTCACCGCATTGTTCTACACTTAGATGAAACGTGAGCAATTGAAAATAAAGCAACTCTGTTTTTGAGCCTACGCGTTTGCTGTCTAACATATCGATCACCGCCAACCTCAGCCTATCAAAATCTAATTCTGCTTTTTCGTCCATGCCTTCCTCATCACTCCTCTGGTTTTTATGAGTAGAGACGAAAGAAAGATGAACGCAAATTCCGTCCATAACAGGCGCTTCTGTCGTGGCTGTATGGCGCACGTTTTTATACCTTTGGCGGCGTGCGTGATACAGTTTTCATATGTAGTTGTAATGGCCTCGCTACCGCGATAATAGAATATGACTTGAAAAAAAGGCCAAATGATATTATACTGTTGGGGTAGCGCTGTTGTGCTATGGCGTAGATGAATTCGCTGTTCATCTTCGTCGGCCTAGTGGGTATCTCAGTGCCTACTAGGCTATTACTTCCTTCTCAGCTATTACGACACAATTCATTGTGCCTTTCTATAGTATAATTGTTTCGCGCGGTTTTGACAAGAATTCTTTTCTTTATATTTTTTTCGCGTGCCAGTCGTGCCCTATATCATTCCTTCTTCTTTCATGAGCTTCTCCATATCCGTTACAAGAGAGTCAAACTCTTTGATCACATTATCGATTGGCTGCTGTGTATTCATATTGACACCCGCATTTTTTAGTGTTCGAATCGGGTCATAACTATTTCCAGAATTTAAAAAGGCCTGATAGTCTTCCACCGCACCCGGCTTTTTGTCTAAAATATTCTGGCTAAGTTCATTGGCTGCCGCCATGCCAATCGGAAATTGACATGTAAAAAAATTCCTATAGAATAGTAGATTCGTCGCCCACTCTACGCTTGCGTAATCATCCACTTCATAATCTGCGCCATAGTATTTGGATTCCAATTCTTTCCACAATGCATTGAGCGTTTCTGGCGTCAACGTATCGCCCTGCTCGACTATCTTATGTATCTCTTGTTCAAATTCTACGCCCAAAACTTGTTCGTAAAATATATTCTGGTAAATCCCGATTAGACCATTCATTAAAAATAATTTTTCTTTGTTTGTTTTTGCATGATCAATCAAATATTTTGTAACCATAATTTCATTTGTCGTCGCCGCTACTGATCCCGCGAGACCAGAAACCTTGGCTTTGTCATAGGGCTGGGTCTTACTGGCGCAATATGTGCTTATCGTGGTTCCAAGTTCGTATGCCAATGACGAAACATCATCAAAATCACCTGTATAACTCATAAGCACAAATGGGTGCACGTCATAGGCTGACCAACTGTACTCGCTATCCAGTCGTTGCGGCGTCGCATAAACGTCAATCCAGTTTTCGTTAAGCGCTTTTTTCACTACATCGCCATATGCACTGCCAAGCGGCGCAAGACCATCTATCATAATCTTTTTGGCGTCTTCATAACTTCGGTCAAATTTATATGTGCCCATCAAATCGACGCCCATGTCATATGCATGCACTTTATCGACTTTCAATATCTTTTTTCTTAGGCTTATATATCGCTGTAGTGGTGCAAGGTTTTTGTTGGTTGTGTTGATGAGGTTTTCATACACGCTTGTCGGCACTTCTTGACTAGCCAAAGCCGCTTCAAGAGCCGAGCCATACTTGCTAGAGGTTGCAAAAAAAATATTTTTATTTACCTCTGCTTCCAACGTTGCCGCCAGTGTGTTTATATTTTTTGCATATCCATCGAGCCTTTTCTCATCTTTCACCTTTCGCATTTC
>JAVBJY010000206.1:0-12328 GCA_031546735.1 Eubacteriales bacterium | reverse complement strand
AGAAAGAGTTAGAACACATACCCGACGGGCTGACCGTAATAAAAGTAAAAAACGTGCGTGAATCGCTTGCATTCATTGCCTGTCAGTTTTATAATAAACCGTCTGAGAGTTTTAATTTAATCGGGGTAACGGGTACAAACGGAAAAACAAGCTCCACCTATTTTATGGAGAGCATCCTAAACGCGTTTCATAAACGAGTGGGTGTCATCGGTACGGTTGAAATACGACTGGGAGAAGAAACACTCGACTACCATTTGGCCACGTCTACGACGCCAGATACCATCGAGCTTCAACAAATTTTTTGTGACATGAAAAAAAGCGGGGCAACGGATGTGATCATGGAGGTTTCATCTCATGCCCTCGAACTGAATAAAGTGACCGGCTGTGATTTTCTTGTCTCGATCTTCACCAACCTAACGCAAGACCATCTTGATTTTCATGGCACCATGGAACACTATATGCACGCGAAGGCAAAGCTTTTTCAAATGAGCCGCTTTGGCGTACTCAATGCGGATGATCCATATTGCAACGCCATGTTAAAAAACGGTGGTCGTGATACACAATTTTTAACCTACAGCATCGAAAACGACAGTGACCTACAGGCGAAAAATATAGAATATGGCATGGATCACGTAACCTTTGCCGTTGACATAAAGGGCGAATGTGTGTCCTTTCGGTTGCCGGTTCCGGGGCGATTTAGCGTCTACAATGCGCTTGGCGTCATTGGCGCGGCATTGTGTCTACAAATCCCTGTAGATATCATACAAGCGGGCATCGCAAGCATAAAAGGCGTCCCTGGTCGAATCCAGACCGTTAAAAATGACAAGGGATTTAATGTAATCGTAGATTATGCCCACACGCCAGACGGGCTTCAAAACATTATCCAATCTGTGCGCGAGTTTACAACGGGCAGACTCATTACCGTTTTTGGCTGTGGCGGTGACAGAGACAAAACGAAACGCCCCATCATGGGCGAAATATCTGCCAAGCTTTCCGATTACACCATACTCACGTCAGATAATCCGCGCTCGGAGCAGCCGGAGAAAATTATCGATGAGATTGAAGCGGGCATCCGATTTATTACCAAGCGGTATACCCGATATGTAGATAGACGAGTGGCCATTTTTGAGGCCATTCATAAAGCAGTCGCCGGTGATTCTGTTATCATCGCGGGCAAAGGACACGAGACCTATGAGATCTTTGCAGACCGCACCATCGATTTCGATGATACACTGGTCGCAATGGAAGCGTTAGAAAGGATGAAAAGATGAAACGGATTCTGCTAAAAGATGTGATAGATGCGGTTGGTGGCGTTTTGCTAGGTGGGATAAACTGTGGCGATTTGTATATACGTGGCGTATCCACAGATTCAAGGCACATTCAACTCGGCGAATTGTTTATCCCCTTGGTGGGCGACCATTTTGATGGCCATGCCTTTCTTCCGCTTGCGTTTGAAAAAGGCGCTGTTTGTTGCCTCACCGAACGAGAGATAGAAGCGGATGGCCTTCTCATTCAAGTGCCCGACACAAAAAAGGCACTCCGCGATTTGGCGGAATATTATCGGGGGTTGTTTCATATTCCCGTCGTTGCCATTACAGGCAGTACAGGGAAAACAACGACAAAAGATATGATTGCCTCCGTGCTTTCGCGTAAATTCAATGTGCTTTCAACGAAAGGCAACTTCAACAATGAAATCGGACTGCCTCTTACGATTTTCCAATTAGAGGATACCCACGATGTGGCCGTGCTTGAGATGGGCATGAACAACTTTGGCGAAATTCATAATTTAAGTAAAATTGCAAGACCTGATATCGCCCTGATTACAAACATCGGCGTCTCTCATATCGGGAGGCTTGGCAGTCGGGAAGGCATATTAAAGGCAAAATGCGAAATTTTTGATTATATGCCCGACACAGGCATCCGTATTTTGAATGCGGATGATGATTTGCTCTCCCCCTTAAAGGGACAGCATGACCGAACCTATTTTTATGGTGTTGATGCGTCAGATTGTGATGTGTATGCAGACGAAATCGTGTACAATGGCTTAGACGGCGTCCATTGCCAAATCCATACACCCAGAAATTATGTTCATGTCGATATCAAACTCCCCGGCAAACATATGGTGTCTAACGCATTAGCGGCGGCGGCTGTTGGCTCCATTTTGGATTTGTCATCTGACGAAATCAAAGCAGGCATTGAGTCTTTTCAACCATCTAAAATGCGGATGGACATTGTTCACACCGCTCGGTATACGATCATAAACGATGCGTATAATGCAAATCCCGCGTCCACCAAGGCGGCACTGGATGTGTTGGCTTTAACAGCCGGGCGAAAGGTCGCCATATTGGGCGACATGTTCGAACTCGGCCATCAGGAGCACGACCTACACAAGGACGTTGGCGAATATGCCGCCACAAAAGGCATTGAAGTCATTGTGGCCATTGGCGATTTATCCAAAAGCCTATACGAGGGCGCAATGAATGTCATCAACCCGCAACAGCGCGTCTATTACTTTGAAACCCAAGAAGCATTCTTTTCTCAAATGCATGCGATATTGTCTACCCATGACACGATCCTCGCAAAGGCATCCAGAGGAATGGCCTTCGAAAAAACAATAGAAAAAATAAAGGAGTGAGCCCATGGATTTTACACTTGTTTCAGCCGTTTACGCCGTATTAATTTCATTTTTCATCAACATCGTTCTGTGCCCGTTCCTGATTCCGTTTTTGACAAAACTGAAATTTGGCCAACATGTAAGAAACGATGGGCCACAATCCCATCTTGCAAAGACGGGCACGCCTACGATGGGCGGCATTATGATTTTGCTTAGCTTTTTAATGACGTCTGTTTTCTTTTTAAGGGACAATCCAGACGCCATGATTGTTGTGTTTGTAACCGTTGGCTTTGGTGTCATCGGATTTTTTGACGATTATATCAAGGTCGTGAAGAAACGTTCTTTGGGGCTTCGTGCGTACCAAAAAATCATCGCACAGTTGATCATTACAAGTGTTTTTGCGTTTTATCTGTACCACAATGGCACATTTGACACAACAATATTTATCCCGTTTACCCATAACGCGACCCTTGACTTGGGCGTTTTGTATTTCCCTATTTTGTTTTTTATTATGATAGGTACGGTGAACAGTGTGAATCTAACTGACGGTCTGGATGGATTGGCGTCTGGTGTAACCGTTTTGGTTACGACCTTTTTTATGTTTGTATGTTGGGCAGTTGGCAGCGGCGTTTTGCCCATTGGCGGCGCGGCTGTCGGCAGTCTCCTCGGTTTTTTATTGTTTAATTCGCATCCAGCTCGGGTGTTTATGGGCGACACGGGTTCTTTGGCACTCGGCGGATTTATCGCCGCAGTCGCCATTATCTTAAAAATGCCCCTCTTGCTTGCCATCGTTGGGTTTGCCTATGTGGCAGAGGCTTTATCTGTGATCATTCAGGTTGGCTATTTTAAACTGACCAAAGGAAAACGATTTTTTAAGATGGCACCGTTGCATCATCACTTTGAATTGTCAGGTCACTCCGAAACAAAGGTTGTTACTTTGTTTTATATCACCACCGCTATTTTGTGTCTAATTGGTTTTTTGGCCACACATAGTTTGATTGTATAGCATAGATTCGGGAGGAATAATCGTGGATTATAAAAATGTACTGGTCGTCGGAATGGCGAAAAGTGGTGTATCTGCCGCTATCTTATTAAAAAAATTGGGCGCAGATGTCATCATTCAAGATATAAAAGAGCGAGACAAATTGGGCGATGAACCTTCTATGCTCGAAGCGCTTGGCATAGAATTGTATCTGGGGAAGAATCCAGATGACATATTAACGGCGTTTGATTTAATCGTTGTCAGCCCAGGCGTGCCTAGTGATTTGCCTTTCTTCCAAAAAGCAAAAGAGCACGATATCCCTGTCTGGTCTGAAATCGAACTCGGCTTCTCTTTGTGCAAATGCCCCGTGATTGCCATAACAGGCACAAACGGAAAGACAACGACGACATCGCTTGTCGGTGAAATCGTAAAAAGTTATGTGTCCAGTGCACAAATTGTCGGCAATATTGGCATCCCCTTTACAGATAAAGTGCTTGGATTAAACGAAGAGAGCTACGTCGTGGCAGAAATCAGCAGTTTTCAACTGGAACATATACATACATTCAAGCCAAAAATCAGTGCCGTATTAAATATTACCCCCGATCACTTGAACCGCCATAAAACATTGGAAAACTATATCGACGCAAAAAAAGCCATCTTTCAGAACCAAGACCAAGAGGATTATTTGGTGTTAAATTATGACGACGCCGAGTGCCAAAAGATGAAAGCAGACGCCAACTGCAAGACGGTGTTTTTCTCTCGCGAATGCGAATTGAAAGAAGGCATCTACGTTTCGGATCAGGCGCTTTACGCAAGATTCAAAGGGTATGATGAGAAAGTAATTGACATAAACGAACTTCAAATCATCGGCAATCACAATATCGAAAATGCCGCGGCGGCCATTGCCATCGCCTTATGCGCCGATATTCCGCTTGCCATTATACAAAATTGCCTCAGACAATTTAAAGCGGTCGAGCACAGGATGGAATACGTCACCAACATCGTGGGCATCGATTTCTACAACGATTCAAAAGGCACCAACCCCGATGCGGCGATCAAGTCGATACAGGCGATTGAAAAACCAATCGTCCTCATCGCAGGCGGATACAACAAAGGCTCCGATTTCTCCGAATGGGTGAAAGCCTTTTCGGATCGGGTCAAGTATATGGTCGTCATCGGCGAAGTCGCCGATTTGATTATCGACACGGCAAAGGTATACAACTTCCAAGCGTTTGAAAAGGCAAACACATTGAGAGATGCCGTCTCGATTGCCTATAGCCGGGCGGAAAGCGGCGACTGCATTTTATTGTCACCCGCCTGTGCCAGTTGGGATATGTTTGATAATTTTGAGCAAAGAGGCGATTTGTTTAAGGAGTTTGTATTCGAATTAGGAAGGTGAAAACGGTATGGCACGAGATGTACAGCGCAACAGCTATTCCAGAACGCACACGACACAACGAAGAGCCAGCGGACAAATGCTGTCTGAAAGAGAAAAGCCCTCTATTTTTGTCGGGCAGTATGACTTCGCCATATTGTTGGCCGTGATTTTGCTGGTTTTGTTTGGCGTGATTATGATTTTTAGTGCAAGCTATTATTCTGCCGGCAACAATGCGGCAACCAAATTTGACATGTATTACTTCTTGAAGAGGCAGTTGTTGTGGGCGGTCATTGGCTTTTGCACGATGAGCCTGTTTAACAATGTAAATTATCGCCATTTGCGCAAGTTTACGCTTTTGCTGTATGTGCTGTCGATTGTGTTTTTGATTGCCGTTTTATTTGTGGGCGAAGAGATCAACGGTGCCAAGCGTTGGATTCGAATCCCCGGTATCGGCGGCTTTCAGCCTTCCGAATTTGCAAAGTTAGCCATTATTTTGTTTTTGGCCAATTTTATTTACTCTCATAAAGATATATTAAAAACAGTCAAAGGATTTCTTGTCTGTTCCTCCATTGTTTTGTTGCCGACGGTACTGATCGCCATCGAAAACATGAGTACAGCGATCGTTGTGTTCATCATCGGGTTTTCGATTATATTTGTCGCTAGCCCTAAGATCTGGTACTTTGTCGTCGTCGGGGCCATGGGCATTTCGGGCACGATGTACATGTTAATGGCCGACTTCCGGGTAAGCCGTATCACCGTATGGAAAGACCCTTTTTCTGATAAACTGGGCACGGGGTTTCAAATTGTTCAATCTCTTTATGCCATTGCATCAGGCGGGTTGTTTGGGCTTGGTCTTGGCAACAGCAGGCAAAAGCTTGGCTACATACCCGAAGGCCATAACGATATCATCTTCGCCATCATATGCGAAGAACTTGGCTTTTTTGGGGCGGCTATTTTGATCTTCTTATTCATCATTTTGGTTTGGCGCGGCATACGGGTGGCGTTAAATGCAGTTGACTTGTTCGGTTGCCTTGTGGCGACTGGCACGACTGTGTTGGTCGGCATCCAAGTCATTATCAACATTGCCGTTGTGACCAATACGATACCGAATACCGGAATACCGCTGCCCTTCATCAGTTATGGTGGCTCTTCTCTGTCGTTTATTATGTTTTTAATGGGTGTGCTGTTAAACATTTCGAGATATTCGAAGGAATGAAAAATCGATTGCGTTAAAACAATCCAGTGCAATCACACGGGGTGTATCCTTTTTAAGGGTACACCCTCTTTTGCTTTGACTTACCGCAAAGTTATGATATGATATTAATAGAATCATTGCTAAGGAGCGTGAAGCATGAAGAAGATTTTTAATATAACAGGCTTATGCGTGAAGTATAAGCACTATATGGTAGACACCTCTGCGAAGATTGAAAAAATAATGGCGATGGTGGAACGTGGCGACTACTTCATGATCAATCGCCCAAGGCAGTTTGGCAAGACGACCACGCTGAACCTCGTAAAGGATACACTTTTGTCAAACGGATATGTTGTAATTGATACAAGTTTTGAGGGCGTAGGCGATCACTTATTTAGTTCGGAACATGCGTTTTGCAGTGAAGTGTTAGAGGTATTTGCATCTTCTATCGAAATGTATGATGTTGATAGTGCCAATCTGTTGTTAAAACACGCTGAACATGTGACAACTTTTACAGCTTTGTCAAGGGCAATCACTCGCGTTGTCAGAGAAAGTCAGAAGCAAGTTGTCTTACTGATCGATGAGGTAGATAAAAGTAGCAACAGTAAAATTTTTCTACAGTTTTTAGGCGTATTACGAAATAAGTATCTTTCCGCTGGTGCGGGAAAGGATATCACGTTTCAAAGCGTTATACTCGCAGGATTGCATGATGTGAGAACGTTGAAACTTGCCATTCGCGACGAGAGTGAGTCTAAGTTTAACAGCCCGTGGAACATCTCGGCAAAGTTTGACATTGATATGAGCTTCTCTGCAAACGAAATAGAAAGCATGCTACTCGCGTATCAATCGGAAACTGGTATAACCTTTGATACTATAGAGATCGCCCATGAACTTCACCGGTTTACAAATGGCTATCCCTATTTAGTAAGCGATATATGCAAGATTATTGATGAAAAGTCAAATGGTGATTGGTCTGTCGGTGGTATTTACGCCGCAATAAAGATGATGTTGAACGAAAAAAGCACGTTGTTTGAAGATGTGATCAAAAATATTGAAAACAACCAAGAAATCAAAGCGGTGGTAGACGACTTGCTCATCGCAGGCAATAGTAGGAGCTACAACCCTTTCGCCTATGATAAAGGAATCATGTACGGAATATTTAGAGAAGACAATGGCAAGCTCGTCATTCACAATAAGATTTTTGAAGAGCTCATCTATCACTATATGCTAGAGCGTCAGAGCGTCATAAATATGCAAGTGCCTGTTTCTAGTTTGGAACTCAGAGGGTTTATAACAAACGGCGCTTTGAATATGGAGCGCATACTTCTAAAGTTTCAAGACTTCATGTTTGAGGAGCACCGCAAAGCCGACGAAAAATTTTATGAATCGCAGGCAAGGCTTATCTTCTTATCCTATATCAAGCCTATCTTAAATGGCAAAGGCTTTTACTTTGTAGAGCCACAGACCAGAGAGAATAAACGGCTGGATGTTGTCGTCATATATGGCGACCGAAAGTACATCATTGAGTTAAAGATATGGAATGGCCAGAAGTATCACGAAAAAGGCAGAGAGCAATTAGCAGAATACCTATCCATTCAAGGCTTGTCTGAGGGTTATTTGCTCGTGTTTAATTTCAACCAAACCAAAGCAAAAACGTCTGAATGGGTAGAGATCGAAGGCAAAAATCTATTTGAAGTTCTTCTTTGACATATACTCCACCCTTATCCCATCATATAAATGAACAACCCCGCCGCAAGTGGATGGGGTTGTTCATTTATTTTTTTGTACTTAGAAACGTTCACTTACCCCGTCTTTCGACTAAAACAGCCTGTAACACCAGTAAGTGAGCCAAATCACCAAAAAAGTTTGTCACTTCCTTCTTTAATTTTGGGATTTAATTACCGATTTAATTTTCTTTAATCGATCAACAACCCTCAAGCAAGAAAAAATCTTTTGCTGGATAGGCTCGAGTCTTCCAGAAAGCCGAATGTTATATATTTCATTGTTTTGTCTTATAGGATTCAACCAAACGGTGAACAACATATTCCTTACCTTTGCTTCGTTTTTTTATGAATAAACCTTAGTTCGGTCGAAACCTAGGCTAAATCAAAAGGGTTGATATAAAGCGGCAGCCGCCTTAATATATACAGCGTTTTGTAGCACTCTCGTGCGAAATGGAATATTTCAGCACAGCTATAGACACTGTCTTTACCGATGCCGTGATTTATTGTCTCACCAAAATAGTTTGAGTTCTGGATGACATTATTTAAGACCAAGGTTGGATAGTATTGTCTCTCCCACTTTTCTTTTACATCACCGAAAAACTCCTGATTCCTGCCAGCAGAGGGGTTTGTCCCTGCGAAGTCCCTCGATGCAGCATAGCACATGTCAGCGCAATCCTTAATGTAGGTAGTAACTTCGTTATGCATGTAGCCGTTGTCCGTCTCAACAAGATATTTATACGCATTGCATGTGTATTGAAAATACTCTGAAGACACGAATTTCGCACCATTTCCAATGCCAAAACTTTTATCGTCACGAAAAAAGGAATGGTCTACAATAATCTCTTTTAACTGGCTGCTTGGCCTTGTCAGTTTTTCAAAGCATTCGTTTAGCCAAAAGGTTTTGTCGGCATCGTCTAGACCAATAATTTGATTTGCCGCAACCCCTTTTAATCTCAAATAATACTTTTCGAGCATGTCTATGCTAAGGCGTACAAGTTTGCGGGGTTGTGCTTGAATTTCTGGCTCTATTTTTAATTGTACGGGTTGAATGTATGTAGGTAGCAAATCAAGAATGCGTAAAGATTTATAACATTCAAAAAGAAAATGAAACAATTCTGGGCCAGTGAACGCACCGTCTATGCCTATACCAAATCGCATGTCCTTTGTCTTTGTAAAAAATTGGCTATCGCATACTAAGCCAGTTTGTACCAAAATTTGATAATAGTCTTTCCACCAATTTATTCTATCCTCTTTCGCAAATGTGTAAACCGTTGATACATCGTTTCCTTGGCGGCGAAAAAATTCTATATATTGATTTTTTTCACATAGCCTGATGCAGTCTATCAGTTTCTTCCTTGCCGCATCATCTTTCTGCGGGATTCCGACATATTCCTTGTAAGCAAGATACATAAGTGCTATGTATTGGTACTTGGTCATATTCTTCCCGTCAGTTGGTAACTTCATTGCATCATTGCGATAAAAAAACTCTTCAAATTGAAATTTTCCGTCTATGAGTTTTTCGCAATGCCCTATCCACTGCAGTCTTTCAGAATCGGTCATGATGTTCATGCTCGTGTTGCAATCTTTGTAGTCGCATACGCGCAAATATAATTTTTCAAGAAATTGGATACAGCCTGTCAAAACTCCCCTATCCATAGGTTTACCTCCTATCTTACAATCCGTCTCAATACCTACATTTGCAGTGGTATGGTGAGGGTTTTTGCCCCACTTTTGATTATTATTTTAAGCAAAAAATATTCCTGTATTCCAGAAAATTTTAAAATTCCATTGTTTTGCAATGACATCGGCAATTGATTATCCTTTTGCAATGACACGCTGTCGGCTAAGCCAATATCCCAACAAATCGACATTTCCCAGTTTCCTGTCTCATGTTCGTAACGTACTGTCTGACAAAGTCTCCAAAGCAATGCAAAAGAGCATTCTGGAAAATAATGCGTACTTGAAATATAGTACTTGAATCCAGTGCAAGTTAAATTTACAAACCCTCGGCTGCGGTTAAACTCTCTGCTGCCTAAATCAATCTCATCAAGTTTCTCACCGTTTAGCCACAATTTTGATGCATAGGAGGTGCTCCAACAAACTTGTACCATATCGTTTTTAGCAGGAATCATTTCGAAATTATTTATTTGAGGCGGCATGATTTGTGCGGTACAAGTCGCCTCGTCTACTTGGGTATCGCCGACCGACAGTCGAATCACATAAATAAGTTTTTCACTTCGGCTATTCAAGATGTCCCCTATATTATTGTCCTCTTTGAAAGTCACGGCATACGATGGTGCGCTTATTTCTGGAATCGGGTCTTTCAATGTGCTGCCAACATAGCGGCTAAGTTCTAGCTTTGGTTTTTTGTCCATGCCACTTATGCTAAAACCCAGTGCCATTCTTTCATGCGCACCTAGCAACTCTCTTTCCAGTTCAAATCTCGTGATTTGTGGAATGGCTTTTATCTTCTTAATATCAAAATCTTGTGATGTACAGTCACCTGTGAGATTTTCTAGCCTTATACTGCAAACGCTATCTGGAATGTAAGTAACAATGTCTTTGAAGTTCAAATCCTCCGTATCATTGTGCAACGCTCCATCAATTAATGTAAGGACACACGAACATTCTCGCAAATCATAGCTGTAAACCCATCGCGAGGCTTGCCAACTACATTGCGTGGACAATGCCATCAATTGTATGCGACCTTTCATTGTAAGTGCATTTCCAAGTAATCTGTCATAATCGTTGCCAGTCTTGCGATATTCGTAACAAAAGATAAACGTCAACCTAATGGCTACATTATCTTGCAAAACGCCAGATACCGCTTTATTGACCAAGAATTTTAGCTTTGCATGAACGTCGTCCATATCCTCGATTTTCGCTTGACTAATCTTGTGGTTGGCTTGTATTATGTTTGACTGCAATGCAAACGTTAAATTTTTAGGCATGTTAACCTCCGATCCGTCTTGCCGTGAAGAATAGTATACCACCTATTGAGGCGCATCATCTCGAAGCCGTATCCAGCCTTCCCGCAGGCTAAGAGCAGAATTTCCAAACTGTGCAGCGGTATTGATTCTTTGAATATCGATATCTTTCTGCATCTGTCCGTCCTCGCCATAGCCGTACCACGCCCATCGCCGCCCCTCTACAAGTGGAAGCGGTAGACTGAGTTTATTTTCCGATTGCAACATCGGTGCGATAAACAAAGTGTGGTAGAGTTTTTGCAGTCCTCGTTCCACCATCATAGGCGAAAGTTTTACCGTTTTTGTAGGTAATAATCCACTATGAATGTTCACATCACCCGACGGGTCCATTAAAAGCGTTATGGAATGTGGACTGGTCTGGTAGCCTGGCTTAAGTGTTATGTGCGCATTGGTCGAGAAATAGTTTGGGTATCGCAATAAACTTTTATCTGCATAAGCCCAGTGAAGTTTGGAATAATCGCCATTATAAAAAAAGCCAAAGGTACCATCGCCATGTAATTGCGAAATGCCTATTTTAACTTTTACATCAAGGTTTTCAACTGTCACTTTTGGGTAGGCAGCCGATGTAATTTCAAAATCGAATTCGTTGTATTTGCTTGGTTGGTTCATTAGTTGCAAAGACAACTCCGCACGAGCCAACGCGAGTGGGCGTCCAAAGAACATACCTGCTGAATTGGCAGCCCGCATAGAAGTCGGGTTTGTTTGCCATAACGCTGTATTAGTTGCATCTAGTAGTGGAGAGAGGATATCCGTACTGCTTTGTAAAATCGATTTAACAAACTTACGCAAATCCTCATCCATGAATTGTGGCAGCTCACTCGTGCCGCCACCTTGCTCAAAGGGATTCTTCCAAGTGACTATAGATGCGCCTCGAGACATGGTGCACTGCAAACTGCCAAGCACTTCACCTTCCGCCGAAAAAAACAAAATATTCCTGTCCAAGAAATTGGGCATTAGAAATCCGCAGAGTTCACCAGTAGAACCTCGCCAGTCAAATCGCACCTGCAGTGACTCCAAAACTCGTGGTGCTAGTGTGACGGTTTTTCCTTTAATTTCGCTTGAATGCCGCATGGATTCAGCAATGCAAATGTTCAGTGGCTCTGTTTGCTGACATTGTCCAAATGAATCGACCAGATTTATTTTTCTTACACGTAAAAACCCCGCACGTATAGGCGCAAACAAGGAGTCGAACAACGGAAATTTTGGCGAGTAGTCTTGTAAAATTTTATTCATCACATCGTAAAGATACATGTTGCCTAACGTTGCCGTAGGGTCTGCAAATTTGTAATGAACTGGTAGAGGTTGTAATTGACGCATCAAGAGTTGCTCGTGGAAACTGCTTAGCGACTGTGAAAGTACGCTTATATATTTTGCATTTTCTATGGATATCCCAAGCTCGGCGGCTTTTTCTGCCAAGATAACTGCGGCATGTGGCGTTATGAATGTTCGAC
>JAVBJY010000080.1:0-7710 GCA_031546735.1 Eubacteriales bacterium | reverse complement strand
ATGGATCACATGATGCCAGAGATGGATGGGTTAGAAACGACTAAAAAAATCAGAGACTTGGGTGAGCCATTTAAAACGCTTCCGATTGTTGCACTGAGTGCCAACGCGATCGCGGGTGCAAAAGAGATGTTTTTAGAGGCTGGATTAGATGGATTTTTATCCAAACCGATTGATAAAGTGAAATTGGTTCACATACTTAAAAAGTGGATTCCTTCTGAAAAAATAACCGAACGTGAATCGGCTGAAAATACAGCAATTGCCAAAAAAGAAATAACACTTCCGACCCTGCAACAGGCAAGAGAAATACCAGATCTTGATCTCGATATGGCGCTTGAGCGCCTAAACAATATGGAAAACGTGTATGAGCTTTCGCTAAAGCTTTTAAGCCGAAAAATACCAGAATCTTGCGCGAATATGTCAACTTATTTAAGCAATAAAGAATTAGACAAGTTTGCCATTGATGTTCACGGAATGAAAGGCTCTCTTGCAAGCATTGGGCAGATGAAATTATCTGGATTGGCGAAAGAACTAGAAACGGAGTCTAAAGCGAAGAATCTAGAATTTTGCGAGGCCAATTTTGCTACGTTCCATAACCAGTTGCAAGAATTTGGGTATGCGCTTACTAAAATTTTTGAAGCGGCGGATACCGTCGCATTGCAACAGGGGGATGATATGGTTTTAGCAGATACAATGAGGAACGTATCAGCAGCATTAGATGTCTTTGATAGAACCGCCGCGCTTACTGCTTTGACAGCGCTTGAAGGGTTTACATATGGAGACAAGAACGACAGTATGCTAAAAGAATTGAAGGAAGCGACAGAAGCCTTTGATTTTGACAGAGGGATTGATTTATCAAATATGATTTATGAGGTGAAAGATTTGCATGAAATTTAATTTAAGAGCGCTTTTTGATGTTGAAGAGATAGACATTCAATATGTTATCGCCAACAACGATGATCTGGATGCTTTTTTTAATCAGATGGAGGCATTTTTAGCAAGGCAAGCCATCTATATTGCATTGATTCAAGATAGGATCCTGTATAGAAATCCACCACTTTGTTCTGAGCGCTTAACCACGATTGTGAATCACTTAAACGACATAGGGTTTAGAAAGGCAGCCGCAACAACAGCACAGTTAGTCTCGGCTGTCAAAAATAAAAAGAGTGAAAAAAGAGATGACCTTATCCCTGCTGTAGAAGCATGCCTTAATGATGTATACGATATATTAAAACCTCTTGCTATAAGCGGTATGAAGAACAATAACAACGGGTTAGCCGTTAAAGACCCATCGGATTCGGAAGCAATTGCAGACGAGAATGATACTATAAATATCAAAATAAGTGATGCAGTTAAGAAATTGGACGAAGCAGAACAACAACGGAAGCCTTGTATTTTGGCGGTTGATGATATGGCCGATGTTTTAAACGCGGTAACCTCCATACTGGGTGACGTCTACACGGTATTCGGAATCACAAAATCAGAGCATGTCGTAAGATTTTTAAGCAAGAACATGGTCGACTTGTTTTTATTGGATATTGAAATGCCAGGCATTGACGGATACACGCTCTCTACGATGATAAGAAACATACCACAATACAAAGACACACCGATTATATTTTTAACAAGTAATGCAACGGCAGAATATATAAAAGCGGCAATGGATATGGGGGTTTCTGGTTTTATAAGAAAGCCCTTTGACCCTGATGTTTTGCTTGAAAAGTTAAAAAGTACGATAAAGAAAAAATATCTGTTTCCGCTTATTGATACCGAGGTAAGCCAGTAGAGACATGAAATAGCCCACACCTTTTTACAGGTGTGGGCTATTTCAATACCTTAATTTACGCGATAAGAGAAAAACTAAAAACAGTATCGTAATCAAAACCAACTTTCTTATCTGATCATATCGCCTTGCGCGGGACACCTTGCCCGCTGCTAACACTTCCCACTCCCAAATCGAACCAAGCTCGTCGTGGGTGCTTACCAAACTTTATAAAAGGAGAATCATCAATTTGACGATAAGTATAGTTGCTTTTGGATTTTTCCTTTGCAAAAACAGACATTGTCTGCTCTTGTTCGTCGGATGTTCTGAATAAACGATGGATTTTATGAGGTGTCTGTGCTATGATAATAATAAAAACTCCAACCTTAGCGTATGATATTATTAAAATATTGAGAGGGTGAAATCAATGGTTTATTCAATTGAACAGTTAAAACAAATGATTGAGCCAATAGCGGTTAAGTACAATTTGCCTGCTGTTTATATTTTTGGTTCATATGCCCGCAACGACGCGACAGAAGATAGCGATGTTGATATTCTTATTGACAGAACTGACTCTATGATTAAAGGTATGGTTATCGGCGGCTTATATAACGATTTGTGCGAAATTATAGATAAAGAAATTGATTTGGTTACAACGGGGGCACTTGAACAAGAGAGTACGAAATTGCAAACGCCTTGGTTTATAGAAAATCTGAAAAGGGAACGGGTGCTACTTTATGAAAGATAGTGATATTCAACGTATACGGCATATGAAAAGCTATTGTGAAAAAATTGCTAAAACGATAAACCGTTTCGGAGCTGAACGTAAAACATTCGCGAGTGATGATGATTACGCTAACTCCGTTTCGATGTCCATCATGCAGATTGGTGAATTGAGTATCGGGCTATCAGATGAATTTAAGGAAAAAACAAAAAACCAAATGCAATGGGGCATGATAAGAGGCATGCGAAATCTATTTGCGCATACCTATGCTTCTATGGATAAGGATGTTATTTGGGAAGTGGCATCAAATGACATTCCGGGGCTACTTCTGTTTTGTAACGGGATTATTGAAGCCGATAAAGAGAAAGACTCACCTAACGTAGGAATGTCAAAATAATTTTTCGTATATTACGACTCACTGCCCAAATGGAGCACAACCGATTTTTTTACCACATCAACAGACACCGTAACACCAACCGCAGGCAAGCTCTCATGGGGATAGTAGTTTTCGTTGTCGATTGTGGTCAACTGGTCGGAGAGAGCGCTCAAATCGTGCAAGCCCAAGTCATTTTGCAACGTCTTCTCGGCAATATAAAACGTATTGCCTTTTTTATAAGACAAGAGGGTGCTTCGCATCATCTGGGGGCACACGTCGCCCGAATCCCGGATCGACAGCTTATTTAAAAAAAGTGGATGGACGGTGGCCTGTTCGTATGCGTCCAAAATCGATTCGTCATCTGTAATCGAAAAATTATCACACACAGCAGAGTCGGGCGATATGTCTAAATTGTTAAAATCCATGTAATTCACGGCTTTGATTCGAGGGTACTTATTGACGATAGATGTGTAGAAGTGGTCGATGTCGTTTTGGGCTTCGGCTGTATAGTATTGGTGATTGCTACTGGTGAAGTGAGAAATCGCCAACTGCGAAATCATCATGGGCTTTCGATGTTGATAGGTGTAATAAAAATAATCAAGCCCCGCGTCCATATTTTGTATGTTGTCGATGGTTTTATAGATGTTAAGCCCAACCCAATCGACATTGTCGTCGCCGGGGTAGTATTGGGCGCTTGTGTACACGTCGTCTATGGGCACCGCCCACACAAAAGACACGTTAGAGGCATTGTCTTTAAATATTTTTCTTGCGGCGTTATAGAAGCGGACATAGTCTTCTGGGGCGCCGTATTTTTTTGGGTTTGGATAAAATTGAACAAACATGGGGATGTATAACTCGCCAAATTTCTTTGCGCACGCCTCTAACTGCTGGGTGGAATAAGGGTTTGCGTCGTTGTCTGGTTCAAGAATGATACACGGCGTTTTCATCCGTGCGTAACATTCGAGTACCCATTGTTGGGGGAAAGGTTGACCGAGCTTCATGTTGTACACATAGATGCCGTGTTCCCGTTTCGTCACCTGTTCAAAGGTTTGTATGTCAAAGTTAACGTTTTTGTTGGATAAAATATACGCGCCCAAATAACAGCCTTCTTTTGGCTCGTACAGCGACAAAGCATACTGAGCGTCTATCGTGTATACGCTGTAGATGTCGTCATAGGCTTCGGGCTTGTCATTGATGGCGACGACCGGTCGCGCCAGATCGGCGTCAGCGCCGGGGGCAGACGCCGGTACATCGTTTACGTCGGTACAGCCCGAAAGGCATAGACATGACAAGACGATGGTAGTGATGGCAATACAAATTGGCTTCATAATCAACACTCCGATATACGGCTTTAGAGTTGACCTCCATTGTCACAAGTTGGAAACATACAAATTAAGTGGTTCCAAATAGTGAAGCAAATACCCCTGCTTGTTTTGAATGCGATATTTTTTGTCAAACGAATCGTACGGGATCGATTTGCGACCGCCGACTTTTGCCTCCTCATACCAAGCTTTCAATTGGGAGAATGGCAAAAAATAGGCTTCGTCAAACGCCCGAAAATAAACCAACAGAAAAGATGCACCCCCGTTTTGTTGAAAGTCATCCATAAATTCTATCTGGTGGGCATGGATGTTTTTAAGGGGCAGATTTTTTAAGGCGGTCTCTTTTGCATCAAAGCATACGGGTATGCCCTGCACGACACCCATATAATCGACGGTACTTCTTTGTTCGAAATAGGCAAGCGTAATGGTACGGTTTTCTTTGTCAAACTGCACGGGGGTGATGGAGGTAGGTATTTTTTGTATGATTGCCAATTTTTGTTGCCGGTATACATCGTTTGTCTTATTTATTATTTCTTCGAAGGCGCTCCCCCGTAAGCCTCGTGTGTTCCAATACCCCATTATGGGTCGCCTCCTTGTCGTTGGTTTTCTTTTGCGATGCGCGCGTTTCGTTGCAGTACATTTTTGCCACGCCAAAAAAAAGCGCTGTCGCCATATTTTTCTTTAAACGTTCGGTTCGAGAGTGCCAAAAACGGATCGAGTTGTGGGTGCATCCATTCGATATCTGTTATTTCTTCGAAAGGCGTAGCGGCGTTGTGCGGGCAGACTGACGTACATATATCACACCCATAGAGCGTGACGCCCATTTTTTGCTGCAGTGAGGGCAGGATGTCTGCTTTGCATTGTGTCAAATAGGAGAGGCACCGCTCGTAGCATAAATCGTCCACAGACAATGCCCTTGTGGGGCAACACTCGATACACCGCCGACAATCGCCGCATAAATCGCCCGGCGGTGCGTTGTCGTTTTCATTTGTCAGGGCGCTGTCGAGCGGTAAACTGGTGAGCATGTAGCCAATGGAGAATAACGAACCAAATCGTTTTGAGATAACCGAATGGTTTCTTCCGATAAAGCCAAGCCCGGCACGCTTGGCGACGGCTCTGTCGACGAGAGGCCCTGTGTCGCAAAAAATCTGGTAGTCAAAGGGTTTGTACGCATATAGGGTGGTCGCAAGCTGTTTCAGTAGGCTTGTGACAACGATGTGATAATCGATGCCCACGGCAACCATCGAAAGCGCGCCTCTAGGTACCGAGGGCAGAACAGAGTCATCCGAAGGCATGGCTAATTTTTTATGATAGTTGACCCCAATGACGATGATGCTGTTGACGTTTGGCATGGTGAGTGACGGATCAATTCTTTTTTGTATATCAGGTGTCGTGAAGGGCACCTTTTTTCGTGTCAATTGATCATGCAAAAAGTGGAAGGGCGTGCTGTCGCAGATGCCCACAAGGCAACCGTGAGTGTCTGCAAAATTTTGGATGATGGTTTCGGCGCTCATTGCTCGGGTATGATACGGGCAACGCCCGATGCAATAGCGGCGCGCACAACTGCTTTGGCCACTTCTTGACAGATATCGGGGTAAAACGGCGACGGAATGACGATGCCGTCGGTGCGTTGCTGGTCGGTTACCAGTGCGGCGAGGGCGTGTGCCGCCGCCAGCTTCATTTCATCATTGATATCAGCGGCGCGACAGTCGAGCGCCCCTCGGAAAATACCCGGAAAGGCAAGAACGTTGTTGATTTGATTAGGAAAATCGGAACGACCTGTCGCCACAATGCGCGCGCCCGCGCGGCGTGCTAGGTCGGGATGAATCTCTGGCGTCGGGTTCGCCATGGCAAAGACGATGGGTGATTTCGCCATCGATTGAATCATCTCTTCTGTCACAATATTCGGCGCGGAGACGCCAATGAAAATATCGGCACCAACCAAAACATCCGCCAACGTGCCTTTTTTATTTTGTGGATTTGTCTCGTCTGCAAGTGCTTGGAGTTCGTTGTTTGTATAGGTTCGCTCTTTGGTGAGGGCACCTTCTATGTCGCACAGCGTGACATCAGAAAAGCCTGACTTTAAAATCAACTTGGCAATGGATGTGCCTGCCGCACCGGCACCGGATATGACAATCGAAACGTCGCATGGGCGCTTGTCTGTGATTTTTAATGCGTTCTGTAACGCCGCCAGCGCGACGACGGCGGTGCCGTGCTGGTCGTCATGAAAGATGGGGATATCGCACACGCCTTTCAGCTTTGCTTCAATTTCAAAACACCTTGGCGCGGCGATATCTTCTAAGTTAATGCCGCCAAAGCTACCTTGTAGCAGGCGAATGGTGTTGACAATGTCGTCGGTGTTTTTTGAGTCGATGCAGAGCGGAATGGCGTCGATGTCACCGAATTGTTTAAACAGCACGCACTTGCCCTCCATCACGGGCATGCCCGCCAAGGGGCCAATATCGCCCAAGCCCAATACGGCGGTGCCATCTGTGACGACGGCGATTGTATTCCACCGTCTGGTGAGGGTGTAGGATAAGTCGGGGTTATCTTTGATTTGCAAGCACGGCTCGGCGACGCCTGGCGTGTAGGCGATGGACAGGTCGTCTTTGGTCGTAAGCGGCACCCGTGACACCATTTCGATTTTGCCACGCCATTTTTTGTGGTATTCTAGCGCTAGTTTTGAATAGTCCATATGAAAAAAATCTCCTCCTATACAGCATCTTCCATAGAAGCCTTTTGAAATATCTGTATTGCTAATAACGGTAAGCTGACTGATAAAATATTTTCTTTGATGGTGTCCATTTTACAGCCTTTTATGTTTTTTAACAAGAAAAAGAGCATAGTATATTTTCTATACTCTGCTCCCTGCCGTCTTTATTTCTATGATTGACATTGATTAACTGGATACATTAGCCGCTTGCGGCGCGGTTGTTCATTGGAGTTGTTGTATTTCGCTTTCGCATAGTCCTGTCATCGTAGCAATGTCTGCAATAGGAATATTGCGGGTTAGCATATTTCTGATTAGTTCTGCTTTGCCCTCTGCTCTACCCTCTGCCTTACCCTCAGCTTTGCCCTTCTGTTCAGCATATTTCAATCGAGAAATTTCATCACGTTTAGCCTTTAGCTTTGCCTCATAGACTTCTCTTGTCAATTTATCTTGGCTTAACGTTTCAAGCTCCTCATATGCTTTCTGCAACATGGGGCTTCGTTCTGCTAACATTGTGAATTCCTCCTTTCGTTTGGCTTTAAAAAACTGTAGCCAATAAGATAAATCCGTGTTGTCGCTCAATTGTGGCAATTTCATCAGTTCCAACGTGTGAATTTCTAAAATATCAGTAAATGTTGTTTGGGTGTCCTTGTCATATAATCTAAATATATTATGATATGCCGCGTTTTCCTTGATTAACTCAAAATCAAGAATGACAATGCTGATTACTTTTTTTATTTTCTCGTAGTCCTCGCCTTTGCCTATCTGTTCTGTTATCATTTTAGACGTGTAAAAGACAATTCTTTCCCTAAGTTCGGA
>JAVBJY010000174.1:0-11939 GCA_031546735.1 Eubacteriales bacterium | reverse complement strand
AAACAAGTCTTCCGGTTTGGCACCAAGCTGCACGTCTAAATCTAAATGTAACGTAGTCTCGACAGCACCTCGTTCTGTCGAATATGCACGTGTTATGACCGTAGCATCGGTCACTTCTGGCGAAGCGATCGATGTATCGAGGGTGATCGCCGAAGACGATGTAACAATACAAGCCGGACCTTCTGCCGTAATAACAGAAAAGCTTGTCGTGACTGCCTGTCTAGACGCAATTGCAATTGAGTCTGTGCCAAAAGCAGAAATCTCTGCTCCTTGAATTTCCATCCTGTATTCGCCGTCATTATGCACGGCTACGGCACCAGTGCCAAACGCCGCTACTTTGCCGAAACATCTAAAGGAGGAGCGATTGTCTATATAGATGGCCTGTCCACCCTGTACGCCGTCGCCCAAAGCGGTTACACTTACAGAAGATGGAATCGAAAGAATACTGTCATCCTGTACAAGAAAAATCGGCGATGTAACACCCTCTCCTATAAAATGAATCTCTCCAGATAAGGCCAATTGTGTATCTTTTATGGAAATAGAATAGGGCCCAGCGTCGACGGTGACAGGTGCATAGGTAGAAAGGGAGGCCACAGAGCCTTCCGTATTTATTTCAATGTTGTCTGTTAACGTCACGGTTCCGCCGATTTTTTTATGGTCTGAAAACCATTCTACTAATTCGTTACCTGTCGAAACAGTGTCATCAGCCGCATATACATAGGCGGGGGCACTGCTCCCCCACATAAAGCATAAAACCAATAGCGCACATATCCAATTTTTCATTTGTCTATTCTCCCCAATCATTTGTAAACACAACATCATAACATCAACCTTTTCCAACATCCTATTTCATACAAACAAGCATAACAGAGGCCGTAAACACTTGGTCACTTCCTTCAAACCGGGTGTGCCCCTGATACCTTGCGGCAACAGCCCGAACAGAAGAGATGCCGATGCCTTCTTCGTCACGCTTTCGAGAGAAGAACGTATCGCCTTGTTTGTAGAGCGTGCCATCAAAGCTATTTCTTACGACGATGCTCAACATGTCTCCGGCTATCTTGGCGTGTAGATGAATGAACCGCTCCCCATCTTCTATTCGCTTGCACGCTTCCACTGCATTTTCTAAACAATTGCCGAAGATGATACACAAATCGGTATCCGAAACCACCAGTTGATCTGGCAAATTTAATTCTATTTTTGTTTTCACACCCAACGCCTCGCCAAGAGCGGCATAATGGCTGACAATAGAGTTAATGATCGGGTGGGTGCAAAACCGAATCTGCCGAGAGGCGGGGATGGTCTGTTGGTACTCATGTAAATAGTCTTTCAGCCTGCCCGCATCCCCGTTGGCTAAGTATTCTTGCACAACTGATATGTGGTGCCGCAAATCGTGGCGCGCCCGTTCGGTGGCGGATATATGCTCTTCCAAGCCTTGATATTGGCGCGACATGAGGCCGAGCTGTATCTGTGTCATCCGGGTGTTTTCTAATAATACTGCATTTTCGATCAGATACCGCGCTTGGCTTTTATAATCTTCTATCGTCGTAAGCACCATTACGGTGCCCAACGTGCATACCAAAACAAAGCTGCCGATTTCGATGGGCCAGCATAAAACAATAGGCTCAAACAGGGGCACAAAGATATCCACTACCAACGAAACCGCAAACACTTCAATGCCGCAAAGCAAAGCCGCCGAATAGGCGATTCTCTCTTTCACAGCGCGTACAGTCGCAAAAAATAGAAAGACAACCACCACGATTTTGTATAGATCCAAAAGCTTAGAGTAAAGTAGTAAATAACCCCAACTGCCGTTTAACACAAAGAGCGGAACGATAACGACAACGGCGCAGATGACTACCCCTATGATAAAAAAGACATTTACCAATCGTCTAGGCGTTTTGCACACGTAGGCGCTTAAAAGACCAATGCACAGGAGCATGGCAAAAAAAGAAAAATCTTCGAGCACATACCAAAACGCCATGCCGGGTAGCTGTAAGTTATGCACGATAGAGTAAGAGGATGCCGTCGAAAACAGCAAACACACAATGCCATAGAGTAGGTAGACGCGCCGACTTTTGACAAACACGCCGATCATCAGGTAAAAAATACACGCCGTAATCGCAATGATACAGATAACATAAGAAAAAAACAAACGCTGTTCTAGCATAAGGCCGACGGCCTTCACACTGCCGAAAGCGGGTGGGTATACCATGCCGCTGTAATAATGAGAATAGTTAGACACCGCAACCATAATCTCGATTCGATCTGTCGCTTCAAATGTAATAGAGCTATTGGCCGTTTCGGGCATATAGCCGTTTTTGGTCGTTAGCCCACCGGCATACATCAGTTCGCCATTGATCCATAAGTTATAGGAAGAGAAAATTTCGGGTAGCTCTAACATATAATTTTTTGGCTCGTCATTGCCTGTAAAAATGTTCAACCGATACGTAGCGTCGCCGTAGGTTGTTTTTGTTTTGTCGTCTAGGTTAAATCCGCTGTATTGCCCGATAAAGACATAAGCATCTGGCTCGGGCAAGTCGTCTTTTGGCGTCAGCAACCGACCCTGATAAAATGCCCAGTCGTCGATCAAAAACAGTGGCTTTTTATATTCTTCTGGCGAAAGCGTAAGAACGCCGTTTACGGCTCGGGGGCTGGATGCGGTGTATTTGTTTTGCGCAGTATACATCCAGTTAAAAAAAAGAATGCTTATGCAAAACACTCCGAATAGAACCAATATATTGACGCCAACAAGCGCGCGTGTGCTTGTTGGTTTATTTTCTTTCTTAAACATTAAAACATCTACTTTCCCGTCTACTGCTTAATTGATGAATTTAAAATATTTTCTCGGCAATTCCTGGAACGCTCCAACTGGGATTTGCTGAGAAAATATTACTTTATCCCATTAAGCGGTATATCTGCGTTGCACAATATAATAAATTGTCGAATCAGGGCGGCTGTTTGGGCGCGGGTTAAATATACATCGTGTTCGGCAGTAGGCGCTGAAAACGAAGGGGCGTTAACCTCCTCTACAGTGTAGACGCCAGATTGGTACAAGGTGGCAGTCATTCGCCCTGTGGCTTGGTCGTAAAAAGACAGCGGCATGGATTTCCCCTGCGCATCGGTTAGCACAAGCTGGGTAGATCGCGCGTTTTGCTTGGGTTGGTAAGGCATAGACACGCCGAAATAACAGAAAAGCTCACGGTGACTGGCTGTATAGACGCGATGGCAAGCGAATCTTCACCAAAGGCAGAAATCTCTGCCCCTTGAATTTGCATCGAGTACTTGCTGTCATTATGCAGTGCCAAACGCCTCTATTTTACCAGTGCATGTGAAAGAAGATTGATTGTCTATATAGATGGCCTGTCCGCCCTGTGCGCCGTCACCCAAAGCGGTTACGCTTGCGCCAACGCCAATGGCAAGTGGACTTTTATTTTCTACGCGGAAAAGAGGGGATGTAGTGCCTTCTCCTACAAAATGAGTCTTTCCAGATAAACTGAAATCGACATCTTTTATGGCAATAGAATAGGAACCAGCGTCGACGGTAACAGGCGCACCGATAGAAAAAGAAACGTAAGGGACTTTCGACTCTATGACAATGTTGTCTGTTAACGCCACAGTTCGCCGCTTTTTTCATGAATGTTCAACCACGTGACCAATTCATCACCTGTCGAAACGGTGTCATCAGCCGCATACACACAGGCGGAAGGGATGCTCCCCAACATAAAGCATAAACCCAATAGTGCACATATCCAATTTTTGATTTAACCACTCTCTCCAATCGTTTGTAAAAACACATAATCAAGGTATAGTTTTTGCACCTTTTTTCGATCCATCCTGCGGATCGGAATTACATCTCCGTTTTTCATTAGGCAGCCATCTTCCCCGATATGAGAAATGCAGTTCATGTTGACCAAGTAACTGCGATGGCAGCGCAGGAAATAGTTTCGCTGCACGCCAAGCGAAGCCCTTAGCTGTAACTCTACGCCTTCTAGCGTCATTCTTGACGCCACATCTTCGGTCTCTGTGTGAAGGACGCAAGTATTGGCATACACTTCGGCGTATAAAATGTCTTTTATCAGGATTTTTCGGTTTAGCCTGTTCGTCTTGATCTCAATAAACTGCATACTTTTTGCGAAAGATTGCCTGCAACGCAAAAGAGCTGTTTCCACCATCTGGTAGTCTAGAGGCTTGACCAGATAATCGGCCGCGTTTACCCGAAAGCCTTCGACGGCGTGATTAAGGCTTCCTGTGATGAAAATAATCATACAAGAGGGGTCTTCCTTTAACAGGTTCTTGGCCACGTCCATCCCGCTTAGGCCGCTCATATAAATATCCAAAAAGGCAATCTGGTAGTAACCGGGCACAAATTTTTGAAGAAAACCCTCTCCGCTCGCAAACACATCGATTTGGGCGGATACAAAAACGCTGTCGCAATATTTTTTAACCAGTTTAGCCAGTGCTAAGCTTTCCTTTTCGATATCTTCACAAATGGCTATGCGCACATTTATCACCTCGCCTCACTGTCGTTTATACTGCTTTAGAAATGAGCAGTAATCTGTTATGCATTAAATAAAAATATACCATGATTTTTGTTGCATTTCCACTGTTTGTATGGAAAAATGAGTTTCGTCATGGTCAGGAATAGGATTGTTTTTTTTCATACATTTCGTCACGAATTCGCGCATTTCATCACAAATCGATTGCGTAACAAGGCATAAGGGCATATGATGATTAAGCCCTGTTCTATAACGGCGGCTTAACCTTTCTGTATGATTGGGTAGCTGCTTATTCATGAAGCACTGTGGCTTGCCACCGAGAAATCGTGCTAATGCATAAAACCCCCGTGCCCTCTGCTCAAGAGGATATGGGGGTTTTGTGTTATACGATTTTTTTTGCGACTACACGCCGAAAATTATTTGACAACGCCGTATACAATTGCTGTAATCTAAGTAAGATAGAAAAGAGAGAGTGATTGCACACTCCCTCTTCTCAAATGGCTACAACCGCAAGGTATGGGCTAAACTTTGGTTAATTTCTTAAAAGGATAACCGCCACGCTTGGTACGCAGGGGCGGCTATTTTTCTGTAGTTTTATATGTCAGAAGTGCTAGAATAATTATCAGGGCTGTTTCCACAACCGTAATAACTTCAAACAATGACATACACATCACCTCATTCAGTCGGATTGAATCAACCCTCCTTTCTGGAAGCAAGCCTAACAAATAAATACATCCTCATGCACCCGTGCTTGTCTACGATTATACCGAATGTGACAAAAATTTGCACAAGGCAACTTACCACAATAAAAAGGCATTTCCAAAAATAGAAACACCTTGACAGTAGGTGGCTAATATATTAAAATTAGAACATAATAAAAGAGAAGGTGAGTCAACACCTTCCCTTTTATAGCACAAGCCGCTTTAAGGGCGGTAGGCTTGCTATATTTTTTTAAAAGGAACTTTCAAAAAAATAGTCGCTGACCCGTGGCATATGGGGCGGCTATTTTTTTGTAGTTTTATATGTCAAGAATGCTATAATAATTATTATAGCCGTTTCTGCAGCCGTAATAATTTCAAACAGTGACATACACATCACCTCCATTCAGTCGGATTGAATCAACCCTCCTTTCTGGAAGCAAGCCTAACAAATAACGCCCTTATGCATCTGTGCTTGTCTACGATTATACCGAATGTGACAAAAATTTGCAACAGACAATTATACTGCGTAGCGCTGTTCTGGCATATAAAAAAATGACCACATTGTGTGGTCAAGATTTTGTTAGGCTCCTGTGTTTCGCTTCATTCGTCAGCCAGTCTGTCCCCCCGGACAACCTAACAAAATCATGAGTGTTATAATCGGCATAGACATCCGTCCTTTCCAGTACGTTATTATTTCGTCTGATATCCTTTTAAATGCGCCAGCTCCTAGCATAGAGAGGGCATAAACCGATGCGGCATATATAGAAGTCGGGGGAATAGGCATCGAACCTATCCAAAAGAACACACAAAGTTAGGATGGTTTAACGAATCATAAAGAAGATCAAACCGCCGCCGCTTTTTTTATAAGGTCGCGCAAGCACGCCTTGTATCTCTCGCTCTGATTGATCAAAAGCGAGTTGCATTTTTTCGTTCATGCCGTTTCATTTCACCCCTTTGTGTTAAATCCGCTGGGAATGAAAGAAAGATGAACGCAAGCATCGTCCATAACAGGCCTTCTATTGTTGCAGTATGTAATTGAGTTAGCCTTGCTACCCGACAGATATATGGTTTAGGCTTTCATGGGGAATAGAATAGGTCTTGAAAAAAAGCCCAAATAATATTATACTGTCGAGGTAGCAGGTTTTCGCTACGGCGTAAGATGACTGCTGTTCATCTTCGTCGGCTCAGTGGGTATTCCCGTACCCACTGAGCCTTTATTTCGTTTCCAAGTGCGTCAAGTATCGTGATGCAGTTCGTGAACGGCACCACTTGCAGTATAATTGTTCGGCGCGTATTTGGCAACTACTGTTTTTAAGATTTTGAATGGCTTGTCTTTATTTCATACATTCTGTCACAAATTCTTGTCGTTCATCACGTATATATTGTGTAACAAATCGCGAAGGCATATGATAATCTATGCCTTTTTTTGTTTTGAGGGGCATAAAAGTTTTATCCATAAATCTGTTGCCAACTAAGAAAGGAGGCAAACCATTCAGGCTCGTCACATTTTCACAATGTTACCAAGAAGGAGTGTTTATATGCAAAAAAGAAGAGGCGTCACATTATTCTTATCCATTTTATTCGTTTTTTTGCTACAGATTTGTATAGAAGCCAGTCCCGCACCGACACGTCCCCCAGTAGAAAATTCTAAAATCGGTGCCATGACAGGCAGTACAGGAGAAAAATTTATTTCCACACAATATCCACAATCAAAGATTTCTAGTTTTGACTCTATCGCAGATGCGATGATGGCGCTACAGAGCAACAAGTTAGATTATGTTATTACGACGCTGACCACAGCCGTCAACTATGTGAATAACAACAAAGACCTGACCATTTTCAAAGACGGCTTACTAAATGAAGGCGTAGCCATAGCCGTAGCCAAAGAAAATCCAGAAATGCTACAACAAATTCAAGATGTGTTAACCAAGTATAAACAGGATGGAACGCTAGACCAAGTCATATCCCATTGGATCAAAAAAGACGGATCGCCCTACGATATAGAAGAACTTCCGAAAGCGACGGGTGATAAAATTCTAACGGTCGCCATTGCCGCCAACCGTGAACCGATGTGCTTTGTAAAAGACAACCAATACGAAGGGCTAGACTGCGAACTGATCGAGCGGATCGCCTATGAGTTGGGCATGCAGGTGAAGTATACAGACATGCAGTTTTCCGCGTTGATTCCGGCGCTACAATCGGGAAAGGCCGACGTCATTATTTCCAACATGACCCCGACGGAAGAACGCAAGAAAAACGTCAACTTCACGGAGGAATATTTTCAAAATCCGCAAGTGCTTGTAGCGAAAAAAGAGGCAACACCAGAGGTAGCACCAGTGGATACAGCGGCGACCACACAGGTGGACACCGCGCCTTCAAATGAATCTCGTCCGCCTGTAGAAAATTCTAAAATCGGTGCCATGACAGGCAGTACAGGTGAAAAATTTGTTTCCGCACAATATCCACAAGCAAAGATTTCTAGTTTTGACGCCATAGCAGATGCGATGATGGCGCTACAGAGCAATAAGCTAGATTATGTCATTACGACGCTGACCACAGCCGTAAACTTTGTGAACAACAACAAAGACTTGACCATTTTCAAAGACGGCTTATTAAATGAAGGCGTAGCCATAGCCGTAGCCAAAGAAAATCCGGCGTTGCTACAACAAATTCAAGATGTGTTAACCAAGTATAAGCAGGATGGAACGCTAGACAAAGTCATATCCCATTGGATTAAAAAAGACGGATCGCCCTATGAAATAGAAGAACTTCCGAAAGCGACGGGTGACAAAATTCTAACAGTCGCCATCGCCGCCAACCGTGAATCGATGTGCTTTGTAAAAGATAACCAGTATAAAGGGCTAGACTGCGAACTGATCGAGCGCATCGCCTACGAGTTAGGGATGCAGGTGAAGTATACAGACATGCAGTTTTCCGCATTGATTCCGGCGCTACAATCGGGAAAAGCGGACGTCATTATTTCCAACATGACCCCAACGGAAGAGCGCAAGAAAAACGTCAACTTCACAGAGGAATATTTCCAAAATCCGCAAGTGCTCGTAGCGAAAAAAGAAGCAACACCAGAGGTGGCCGCGCCTACATTTTTACAAAAGCTAGGCGATGACTTTAACCAGACGTTTATAACAGAAGCCCGCTACGTACTCATTTGGAGCGGAACGAAAGCCACACTCATTATCACCTTGCTGTCTGCCGTCTTTGGCACCCTATTGGGATTTGTGATGAGTGTCATGCTCCGGTCTAAATCGGCACTTGCCAACGTTCCGGCCAGAATATTGTCACAACTGTTGCAAGGCACGCCTATGCTCGTAATCTTAATGATTCTGTATTACATTATCTTTGGCGGCATCAGCATCGACCCGATTGCGGTTGCCATTGTGGGCTTTAGCCTTACCTTTGCGAATGCTGTAGGCGGTATGCTAAACACCGGCATCGATGCCGTAGAGAAAGGGCAGATCGAAGCCGCGTTGGCCACTGGTTTTAGCCGCTTTGAAGTCTATTGGAAAATAACATTCCCACAAGCGGCCCGCATGATGCTTCCGATGTATCGAGGCGAGATCATTTCCATGTTGAAGATGACCTCTATCGTAGGATACATCGCCATACAGGATTTAACAAAAATGAGCGACATTATACGCAGTCGTACATATCAGGCGTTTTTTCCATTGATTGCAACAGCTGTAATTTATTTTATCATGGCGTACGTAGTAAGGTTAGCACTCTCATCTATTGAAGTGCGCATTGACCCCAAACGCCGAAAGAGAATGGTCAAAGGGGTGGTGGAAAGATGATTAGCGTAAAACATTTGTCAAAATCTTTTGGCAACGTCCAGCCGCTAAAGGATGTTACAACAGAAATCAATATGGGCGAGGTCATTTCGATTATTGGCCCTTCAGGAACAGGAAAAAGTACGTTTTTACGGTGCCTCAACTTACTAGAGACGCCGACGGGTGGAGAGATATGGGTAGACGGCACCAATCTGCTGGATAAGAAGTCAGATATTTGTAAAGTGCGTCAAAAAATGGGAATGGTGTTTCAGTCCTTTAATTTATATTCGCACTTAATGGTGATTGAAAATGTAATGCTGGGGCCGTTACACCTGCTGAAGATGAACAAACAAGAAGCCTTCGACGATGCCATGCGTATTTTGGATACGGTGGGGCTTGGAGAAAAAGCATACGCCTATCCAGACGAATTGTCCGGCGGGCAAAAACAACGTGTGGCCATCGCCAGAACACTGTCGATGAAGCCCGAAATCGTATTATTCGACGAGCCGACCAGTGCCCTAGACCCTACGATGGTTGGTGAGGTTTTGACGGTTATCCGAAACCTTGCCAAAGAGGGCATGACCATGGTGATTGTTACACATGAGATGAAGTTTGCGCAAGACGTATCCACCCGCGTTTTCTACATGGACGAAGGTGTGATTTATGAAGAAGGCACACCGGCAGACATTTTTAACAACCCACAAAAGAGCAAAACCAAGGTGTTTGTACATAGACTAAAAACCCACCAAATTCAGATTGGTTCAAAGAAGTTCGACTTTTTACAAATGAGCACAGGCATCGAAGAATTTTGCAGAAAGCAAATGATTGCGCCAAAGACAGCCAACAACCTACAACTTGTCATCGAAGAACTTTTGGTCAACCATCTGCTGGACCACACCAATGAGATTGAAATTGAAATTGCCCTTTCGGGGCAAGACGACAGCCTCGTGGCGCGCTTTACCTATGGCGGCACCGCCTTCAATCCAATGGACGCCCAACAGGAAGATGATTTTTCACTCATGATTGTAAAAAATCTAACCAGAGATATACGGCATAGCTTCTCAGAAAAGAATAGCTTACAAGTCAACATAAAGTAAGAGGGATTGAAGCGTCAAACCACCTATAAAACAACAGCCGTCAAGTTCATCCGTGAACTTGACGGCTGTTGTTTTATAGACAAGCGAAAAACTATACCAAGGGGCTAACCTCTCCCGTACAAAACAAGTTAAGCCTGTGCAGTGCCCGCGTGCATGCAATGTACAAAAGCTTTCCATCATCTTCACTGTGATAATTGTCAATATCAGCGTCACAGATTAAAACGGCATCAAACTCACGCCCCTTTGACATATAAACAGGGATGATAAACACACCCTGTAAGTCGGCGGTACTCTCGCTTCCGATGAATTGAACCTCCATGCGATCTTTTAAACATGCAAACAAGGCGAGGGCGTTCTTTTCGGTTTTACAGATGAGCCCGACAGACTGGTATCCCTTTTCTAAGCAATACTTCGCCTCTGCGACAATCAGATCATGAAGAGACAATGGGTCGGCAGCGGTATAAACGTTCGGCTCCTCTCCCTTGCGATTAAAACTTTTGATTTCGCAACTTTGCGCAATGAATTTGGCGCTATACATTAAAATTTCATTGGTACAACGAAAACTTTTATCCATCGTAACAAGAGACGATCTTCTCTTATTTAAAATTTTTCCGATTTGCTCGTATAGGGAGAGATCTTCTTGTTTTTCAAGGGTTTGGTTGATATCGCCCAAAATGGTATATTTAGAATCTGAAAACAGCAAATGAAAAATTTCATAATGGAGAGGGTAGTAATCTTGTGCTTCATCAATGACAACCTGTTTTATGTTTTTATATTGATTGGATTTATTGAGTTTTAAGTGCAAGAACGTGAGGACGGTGGCATCGTCGTAGCATAAAGTATGGGTATCTAAATTGTCCTGCGTATACACCAAAATATCTTCAATGCAATCGGGAAGCGACAACCCATTGGCTAAACGATAAAAATATTCTGTATCTTGCACAAGCTTTCGGTACAAATCTTTAACATCAAGCACCGTAAACTTTTGTATTTCTTGTCGTACCAGTTGTTCTTCCGATTTTCGGAGGCGGTTATCGTGCGAATCTCGGATCAACTCCAAAATAAAATCTTCCAATTGCGCCAATCGCAAGCCCAAAGGTGTGCTTTGCCTTCCGGATATGATCTTATCTTTTAATGTTTCTTTGGTCACGACACACGTACCATGATAATAGACATCATCAAAATCGATCCATCTGTGCGGCAAATCATCAATGAATCGGTTTAATAATTCTAAAAACTGGTGCGACGTTTTAAACTCCATGCTCTTTTTCATCACATCTCGGCAGTGGGTGCTTGTGATCAAGTTTTCTAAAAATTGATTTCTGGATTGGATATGTTCGTTCGGCAAGAGGGTAGCCAGTATTTCTTCAAATACCACCGATATAACATGCTCTTCGCCGAGCTCTGGTAGTACATGCGAAATGTACTGTTCGAATAAAGCGTTTGGCGAGATAATGATGATGTTGTGCGCAGACAACGTAGACGACAGACCTTGGTACATCAGGTATGCGGCGCGATGAAGGGCGATAGAAGTTTTACCGCTTCCGGCCACCCCTTGCACCATCATTAAGTCGTTTTCCATATCCCGGATCACAATGTCTTGCTCTTTCTGTATCGTTTCGATAATCGTCTTCATCTTGGAAGACGTATTTTGAGACAACAGCTTTCTCAAAAACTCATCTATAATTTGAATGTCAGCGTCAAAAAAATACTCCAGTATGCCATTGTTAATTTCATACTGGCGCTTTACATTCACCTCGCCCGTTATCCTTCCATTTGGTGCATCATAAAATGCCTGCCCCATTACAAAGCGGTAAAAGACACTTGCGATTGGTGACCGCCAGTCATACACATACATCT
>JAVBJY010000194.1:0-8772 GCA_031546735.1 Eubacteriales bacterium | reverse complement strand
TCTGCGCAGACAGCTTCGAGCAGTGTCCTTGAAAGCTCTACCGTGAAGCATGCACCCGGTGCATCCGCTCTGTTTTTGGCGGTTACGTGCCCACCGTGAATGGCAACCAAACTTTTCACAATGGCAAGACCGATGCCTGTGCCATGCTTGTTTATGGTTTTATTGTTTGTTTGGTAGCGGTCAAAGATGGAGCCGATTTCACTTTCGTCGATGCCGATGCCACTGTCGAGGACGTGGATGAGGAGTAAATCGCCCGAATCGACGAGCGAGATATGGATGGTGCCATTATTCGGTGTAAACTTGATGGCATTGGAAAGAAGATTTAAGATAATCCGCTGAAGCATTTCCATGTCGAGCACGATGGCGCGGTCTACTTGCCCATCATCGAGGGTGATAGAAATATTTTTTCGAACCGCGAGCCGTGAGGCAGATTCCACAATGTCATGAAGCAGAAGAACGATATCATGTTTTCTGAAAGAGGGGTACATGTTACCGGTAGAGAGGTTCAGACACATCTTAAAATCGTTGGCTAGTTTGAGTAGAAGAAGGCAATTGCGTTGGGCGATCGTCAGGCTTCTATAGCAACCCGCAGGCATTTCGCTGTCGTCCTCTAGCAGCTGGAGGACAGAGTGTATGATGGATATGGGGGTATTCATATCGTGAATAAAATTCTCAAAAAAAAGATTTAAGGGGTAGCCCGTATTGGTTTGTATGTTTTCTGTCATAAGTGAATGCTCCTTTTTATATGGTATTCACATTATACTACACTTTCGACAAAAAAACACAAAAAACTACGAACTGTCGATATTTTTTTAGACACAATGTTTTGTAGGAGAGGAACAGGGGGCAAAAGTTTGCAGAGTGATTTCAGGCTAATAATAAAAATCGTGGTTGCCTAGCGAGAAGCCAAAGGCGCGATTTTTGGTAATCCAAAACGAGTTTGATTTTCTGGGATTTAGGAAAAACAAAATATTCTTCGCGTTGTTCACGCCCCCAAACGCATCCAAAGAAGCGGCGATGCTCTCGGTAGACGGTGTGTTGTAGATCGCGCCATTGGCTGTGGGCGTAAACTGCACCCCATAGTTGCTATCGAAAATGACATCTTTAATCGTATCGGGATAATGACCGTTCTTTTCTCGATTGAGGATAACATTGGCGACCGCAAGCTTTGATTCGTAAGATTCTCCGCATGCCTCGGCGTGCACAATGCGAGACATCCAATAAATATCTTCGTTGGTGTAAGGCAGACCTGCAGACAGTATTTGAACAATTCTTTCATCACTCATCCGGCGCGCGCCAGAACTTTTGGGCGACTGGGTATCAAAGCGGATGAGTTTGAACGCTTCGTTCCACTGAACTGAAAAGTCGAAAATCTCGGCAATCAGCCTGGCGGACAGATAGAAGTTTCCTTTTATAATGTGCGAGCGCTCTTTTTTTACCCCATTTACCCACGTATACTCGCCTGTTGTCGTTATTTTGGTTTGTTTGCCCTTGTAACAAAGCGTTGCACACTGGGCAGAATTTGACCAATCGATGGTGATGCCTAGGTTGTCACAGACTTCTCTTAAAGGCACATACACATGGTTGGATATAAAAATCGGGTGTGCTCGCAAGTTTATTTTCTTTTCATCGATAATGATTTTTAGAGAAGGGTTGGGCACAGGGGCGCAATAGGCAAGGTGGGCAGGCGCCAAAATAAAAATGAACAGAAGTGTAAACATCAAAACAGTTTTTTTTATCATCAAAATATTTGTGTACGCAATCCCTTGTACACATACTCCTTTATCAAGAAATAAAAAATTTTTTTGAATGTTACTTGATTTTTTGTTATTATTGACATGACAGATTGTTTTAATACATCTAAAAAGTTCGCAACAGAGCAAGGTAACTGCTTAAGGGATGAATTTGAAATATTTTCGCATCAATTCTCAGAATGCTCCAACTGAGATTTGATGCGAAAATATTACCTTGTTCCCTAAAAGTGAGATAGTAAACAGGCTCTTAAGCGGTATAGTGCGGAGAGGAGTGAAGATATGTTTGATAAGGAAGAAAAAACAGAAAGTCACGTAGAAGAGTTCGAACGTCATATCATCCTGTATGAAAAGCTGATGTACAACATTGCCTATCGGATGATGGGGAACGAGGAGGATGCGAAGGACTGCACACAAGAAGCCTGTATCAAAATGTATAAACAGTTTTTGAAGCTTCGGGATAAAAGCGCAATCAAAGCGTGGGCGTGTAAAATCACGACCAATGTGTGCATTGATGCGATGAGAAAGCAGAGCAAGCGAACGACGATATTGATGGACGCAGACCAGTTTGCCCAGTTAAAGTCGAATGACATGACACCAGAGGAAGCGGTACTCTATCAGGAAAGTATCCGTGAGATCCAACAGGCACTAGACAAGCTCAAGCTAGAATACAAGACACTCATCATACTGCGCGACATCAATGGCTTGGCGTATGACGAGATTGGGTTTGCGATGGGCTTAAAGTTAGGAACAGTGAAATCGAGGTTGTCACGGGCTCGAAAAATAATGTCAAAGTTGCTACTTGAAAAACGGAACAAAGAGAAAAATAAATCGTCCTTATTAGATGAAGGGGGTGAACGCTTGTGAAAACTTGTTTTGAAATAGAGCAATTGATGACGCTGTATGTAGACGACGAACTAGACTACGAACAACGAAAGGATTTGGCAGACCATCTGGAGACATGTGAAAGATGCAGAGAAGAATTTGAACGTGTAAAGCAAATGACACAAGAGTTAAATCATCTGGGGCATATCGCGTTGCCGGAAGGTTTTCATGAAGAGATGTTGGAAAGGATGTCCCTGAATCGTGGAATGGATTTTAAAGACTATCTGTCGACGGTAGCGGCGGCCATTGTATGTTTTGTAGTGGTTACGGCGACGTTAAGCGCCATACAGCCCCATATACAATACCGTGCAGATAATAACCTGTCCGCAGGTGTCCAGATGGACGTGACGACAGGGGCAGAACGTGACCGCCTACAAAAGAAGGCTGTTGCGGCGGATACAGAGCAGGCCACGGGCAACAGTCAAAAAAGCAGGAAGCAGGCGGCGGAGCAACCATCCCAACCGAACCAGAACAGCCCGAATGTGATGGCAGACACCCAAAGCACGACGGCAGATACAAAAGAGAAGATCGTTCGTACGTGCCAAATCAACCTATCCGTAGACGACATGCAACAAGCAGTCAGTCAGATTGAAGCGCTGTCAGGCAATGTGGAGACTATGAACCGATACATTGGCGGGGATGGCCTAGAAAATTGTTCAATCACCCAACGGGTGCCAACAGCGCAGTTTGACGCCAGCATTGCCGCTATCAGGCAATTAGGAACGGTGCATATCAGTTTCGTGTCTGCACAAGATGTGACCGAAGACTATACCGATACAGGCATTCGGCTTGGGGCAAAGAAGCAAGAGGAATCCCGCTTATTTGATATCATGAAAAAGGCAGAAAGAATGCAAGATATGCTGACGCTAGAAACCCGATTGGCAGAAATTCGGTCTGGAACCGAAGAGAACCAGTCTACATTGAATCGCTATGCAAAAGACACCCGAACCAGCGTCATCGAGATCAATTTGCAATCAAACAAAAAAGAAACAACGGTCGACACATTGGGTGCACGCATGCAAAGCGCCTTTGTTAAATCCTTTGCTGTCACGACGGCGTGCTTTGCACAAGTACTAGTGGTGTTTTCTTCAGTATTTAGCTGGATAATTGCGGTGGGTGTCATTGTGCTTTTTACACAGATAAGAAAGAGGTGGCGGTAATGAAAAGGCATAGGGATAGGTTGTTTTGTGCGGTGGTATTGGTGGGCATGATGATGGTGGCTATAACAGGCTGTAGCAGCCATACAAGCAGTTCATCAGGTGGGTATGGCGGCGGATCTGCCTCCGCATCGAGTGACGTTGCGATGGCACCGCAAGAAGATGCAAAGTCGCCCATAGCGGTGAGCGAGTCAAGCCAGACAACGGGGGTTGTGCCCAATGAGGCTGAAAGCAAAAGTGTGGAGGAAAATGGAGACTTTCAGACACAAGCAAATGAAAACAAGCTGATCAAAACAGGCTCCATGTTGATGCAGGTCACTGATTATGACAAAACCGCGCAGACAATCCAGTCGATGGTGACAGCCAAAGGCGGCTACATTGAGTCGACCGATCAATCGTTTTACGACGGGGAGTTGATGCGGGGGATCATGGTCATTCGTATTCCGGCCGAACAGTATGATGCGTTGCGGGTGCAAATTGGTAAGCTTGGTCGTGTCAACAGTGAGACAAGCGGCATACAAAATGTAACAGAAACCTATCGTGATTTAGAAGCGAGTCTAAAGACAAAACAAATCGAAGAAGAGCGCTTGCTCGTCATACTGGGCAAGGCTGAAAAGGTAGAGGATTTGATCGCCATTGAAGCAAGGCTCTCGGAGGTGCGCACAGAGATTGAACTTTTAAACAGCCAAATGGTGGGCATCGACAGGCTGGTGCGGTATTCGACATTAAACCTAGACATAACAGAAGTATCTGGTGATATTAAGCCGATCTCAAACAATCTGGCAGGACGGATGAAACAATCGTTTATCCAGTCGATGAACATGATGGTGCGGGCGTTAGAAGCTGTAATCGTTTTTGCATCAGCGATGACCGTGCCGATTGTATGCATCGGGCTGATTGTGCTTGTCGTTTTGTTGATTAAAAAAATACGACGCAAGATGCCAAAATAATCTATGGTTAAACTTCAAGATTAAGTAAACAATAGAACTATGGTAGAAAGATTTTTAATATATGGCGTAATTGGTTGGGTAATCGAGATTATCTGGACGGGTGCCCATTCTTTATGGAATAGAGACTTAAAAATGACAGCGCAAACATCCATATGGATGTTTCCGATCTATGGCATGGTGCTGATGTTTGAACCTGTGTGTGAAGTTTTAAAAGACAAGCCGATTTTATTGCGGGGAGGCGTGTACGTGTGTTGCATCTATGCGGCTGAATTTACAACAGGCTTTATTTTGAAGAAGTTAAAGGCGTGTCCGTGGGACTATAGCAATAGCAAATATCACATCAAAGGGTTAATTCGGCTCGACTATGCACCGGCGTGGTTTGCGGCGGGTCTGGTGTTTGAGCATATTTATCGATTTTATTCATAAAGAAAGGGGATGGACTTTTTATTAAAAAAGTCCATCCCCTTTTAAAGGCCTTGCGTTGGTGGGTAGTGCCCACGATTTTATTCTTTTTGCACAAATCGGAACGCACCGTCTGCGAAGGTAAGCTCGACGTGGCACCCCTCGCCAAACTCGTGATTCAAAATACTTTCGGCAAATAAATCTTCCACCTTGGATTGGATGGCACGCCTTAAAGGTCTCGCGCCGTATACACGGTCGTATCCCTCGTCCGAAATCTGGTCGATGGCGCTGTCTGTAATCGTCAAGTCGATGAGCATGTTGGCCTTTACTCTCTTTTTCAACTCGTCAAACAAAAGCTTTGTGATGTCGCGAATTTCTTCCTTGTCAAGCGGGTGGAACACGATGATATCGTCAATGCGATTTAAAAATTCGGGCTTAAAGATGCGTTTTACTTCGTCCATAACCCCTTTTTTCATGTCGTCATAATTTTTACTGCTGTCGTCTGACGCCGCAAATCCTAATTTTTTGGGGGATATGATATTTCTTGCGCCTGCGTTTGACGTCATGATGATGACGCAGTTTTTAAAATCGATGCGACGTCCTTGCGCATCGGTGATGTGCCCATCTTCTAGCACCTGTAATAAAATATTAAATACGTCAGGATGCGCCTTTTCGATTTCGTCGAAGAGCAACACCGAGTATGGCTTTCTGCGTATTTTTTCACTCACTTGACCGCCCTCGTCATAGCCTACATAGCCCGGCGGCGAGCCGATTAACTTGGACACACTATGCTTCTCCATATACTCGCTCATGTCCACGCGAATCATCGCTTCTTCGTTGCCGAATAAATTTTCAGAAAGGGCACGGCATAGTTCGGTTTTTCCGACACCAGTGGGGCCTAAGAAGAGGAACGAACCAATGGGGCGCTTTGGGTCTTTTAGGCCGACACGCCCGCGCCGGATCGCTTTGGCAAGGGATTTGACCGCTTCGTCTTGTCCGATGACGCGCTCGTGTAGGTTGGCCTCCAGATTTTTTAACTTTTCTGTTTCTTCTTCTTTTAGACGCTTGACCGGAACGCCAGTCCAGTTGGATACGATTTCGGATATTTCTTCCTCGTCTACGATATGGGTGGACTCGGTGTTCGATTCATTCCATTGGGCTTTCAGCTCGGTGAGACTTTTTCTAATTTCATTTTGTTTTTCTTTTAACGCGCCCGCCTTTTCAAATTCTTCAGACTTAATGGCTTCTTCTTTTTCCTTTTCAAGGGTACTCAATTGGAGGTCGAGTGCTTTGATTTCGGGTGGCGCAATGAAGGTTTTCAATCTGACCATAGAGGACGCTTCGTCGATGACGTCGATTGCTTTGTCTGGCAAAAATCGGTCTGTAATATAACGAGTCGAAAGCTTTACAGCCGCTACGATCGCCGCATCTGTAATTTGAACGTTATGGTGTGCTTCATATTTATCCCGCACGCCGAGTAAGATTTGGATGGCTTCATCTTCTGTTGGCTCCTCGATCTTGACCGGTTGGAACCGTCTTTCGAGCGCGGCGTCTTTTTCAATATATTTGCGATATTCGTTCAACGTGGTGGCACCGATCACTTGGATTTCGCCTCTTGCCAAAGACGGCTTTAATATGTTCGACGCATCAATGGCACCTTCGGCACCGCCCGCGCCAATAATGGTGTGCAACTCGTCAATAAAAAGCACGACGTTCATAGACGTTTTGACTTCTTCCAACACCCGCTTGATTCGTTCTTCAAACTCGCCGCGGTATTTGCTACCGGCTACCATAGCCGATAAGTCTAGGGATACAACGCGTCGGTTCTTCAAAATTTCGGGCACATCACCCGCTACGATTTTTTGGGCAAGACCTTCTGCGATAGCTGTTTTTCCGACGCCGGGGTCGCCCACAAGGCATGGATTGTTTTTTGTGCGGCGGCTTAAAATTTGGATGACGCGTTCGATTTCTGAATTTCTGCCGATAATCGGGTCAAATTTATTTTCTTCTGCCATGACCGTTAAGTCGCGGCTAAACTGGTCGAGCACAGGCGTTTGAGAATTTCGTTTGCTTGTATTCTGCTTTTTGCCCATAGAGAAAAAGGACGCACCCACTTTTTCGCCTTCGCCCAACATGTTTAAGATGTCTTCATATAATTTTTGAGGGTTCACATTCAGAGTTGACAAAATGCGAAACGCCACGCTGTCGCCCTCTCGTATGAGCGCCAACAGCAAGTGCTCGGTGCCGATATAGCCAGAGCCCATCCGCACAGCCTCCTGCGTACTTAATTGAAGGATTTTTTTTGTGCGCGGTGTAAAATCTCTTGGGCGTGCAGACGCGGGCGCATCTGATTTGGCAAGTTCATTCATCTTGGCACACACATCTCGTTCTTTTAACCCTTGTCCTTCTAACGCTTTTGCCGCCACGCTGTCGTGAACCCGAATCAACCCAAGCAATAGATGTTCTGTGCCCACATAGTCATGCCCAAATTCTTCTGCGGCAAGGCCTGCGTTTTCGATCACTTCCTGCGCTTTTTGCGTAAATTTACTATACATACATACCCCTCCTAAGCTCTACATAAAATTGTTGTTGATAAAGTTGGCCCGTGCCACCTCTATTTCGGCGGGTGTTAATTCACGGTTTAGATTTTGTTGCAGACTGCCAGATTGTATGCCCATCATGATATGATAAATGTTTTGTTTTGGCTTGCTTTCGTCCAATAGATTGGTGAGATAGCCCAATCGCACAAGGGACAGCAAGTCCATCGCTTCTTTTTTGCTAATTTTTTTGCAGTAGCGCAGTGTGCCGTACCCACGGCATATTTTATCATACAATTCTTGCTTTTGCTGTGACAATAGGCCATTCCGAAGTTTGGTTTCTTGCCCAATGATAAAGGTTGTCACTTTTTCTAGGCTGTCGATGATTTCGGCTTCCGATTTGCCAAGGGTCACTTGGTTTGAGATTTGATAAATGCTACCCATCGGCTCTGACCCTTCGCCGTAGATGCCGCGCAAGATCATACCAAACTTGCTAATGGCTTCGATTACGTTTCGAAGCTGCCCAGTGATTTCGATTGCCGGAATGTGAATCATAAAGGAGGCGCGAAGACCGGTGCCGGTGTTGGTGGGGCATGAGGTCAGATAGCCGTAGTCTTTATGGAATGCGTACTCAACACTCTCTTCGATTAAGTCATCGATTTTGTCGGCAAGCGAAAAGGCGTTTTCTATATTGTGCCCAGGGAATATCGATTGTATCCGAATATGATCCTCTTCATTTAATGACACGCACACCGATTCGTCTTCAAAAAGCAACACACCTGAAGGGCGATTTTTTTTCAACAAATCCATGCTTAAAACATGTTTTTCGAGTAAGGATTGTTTTTCTAAAATGGATTTTTCTTCTAGGTTTAGAAAGTGCATCTGTTCGCCGAGGTGTGTTCTGTCGGTAATGATATGTTTAACTTCTTCTAACAGCGCTTTGGATTGCTCATCGTCGATGATGTTTGAGAACGGATATTTTTTTATATTTCTTGCCAAACGAACGCGGCTAGAGATGACAACGCCTTCGTCTATCACATCATCCATATACCATTTACGCATGTTCATCACCTGCTTTCGAAAGTGCCTT
>JAVBJY010000060.1:0-5544 GCA_031546735.1 Eubacteriales bacterium | reverse complement strand
TTGGGTAATGCCTTCGATTCGCCCTGGGTTTGTAAACAACCGGTCTGTCGTGTCCCCCACGGCAATGTTAACATTGTGCTTTGTATAATCATTGAGTTCGAAGACCTTGCCATCCAAAATAAATATATAGAGTACGGGCGCTGTGCTAATGACGACCTCCAAGCGCTCTTTTATTTCTTTTATTTCTACATCTTTAGAAATGAGTTCCTCTGCTGTGTGCAGATTCTTTTGCGTACGCATCAACTCGGCATTTTGTTTTCTTAGTTTTGACGTAAAAAAAACAAGAAAAACACTGGACAAAATCGGAAGCACAAATAAAAAGACCAAAAAAACAAATTGTAACGGGTTGCTTTCGTAGTAAGGCGTCGGCTTGTGCATAATAACTGAATGCTCTGGCAAAACACTTTCTGGTATGTGATATAATTTCAGAACGTTGTAGTCAAATTTCCAACTGTTGTAATGCTGTGTGTCCAACTGGACAGGGAGGTCAGTGACTTTTTTATCACCATCTATGATTTGTTTTGCCATAATAGAGGCCGCTTCTGCCTGACTTTTTCCGTCTACATATTTGCCGCCCACTTCTCCATATCCGAGGCTTGAAGACAACAAACCAAAGATTGGCACCTTGCAATTTTGTGTCAAAAGTTGCTGTAGTTCTTGCTGCTTGTAATAGATGTTATTGGAATCTAGAAAATAAAACCCCGTCAGAACCAACGTATCTGGGGGTAACTGTTGCATTTTTAGCAGCAGTTCATCCATCGGTATATTTTCGTTATATTCCACGTTTAGCTTGCCTGCAAAGGGTTGGAGCTGGGCGGCAATATCACGGCGCCACATCTTGCCTGTTTCCAAATAATCGTTGAGAACAAATATATTTTTGGTGTCTGGAAACAGTTTTAACATCATATCAACCGTTTCTTTTGCCGAAATGTCGGCTCTAACACCCGTAAAATGCCCGGCTGTGTTGTATAACATTTGCGGGTCGAATGTATTGATGCCACAGAATACAACCGGAATATCTTTAAACATCGAAAAATAATTTTCGACCGTAAACGCCAAGGCATTCATATCAGAAACCACCAGTACATCTGGCTTTCTTGCAATAAAGCTCGTTCTGATTGTGTCCAAAACTGCCTTATTTCTATTTTCTTTGCTTAAAATTCTTTTAGAATTTAAGTTGACAGAATAGACAATATACTGCTTATCCTCGTCTGCAAAAATAGATTTTATGCCCCGCTTTAATTCATCCTCCCACACCATATCGGGGTAAAAAGAGGAGATGTTTAAAATAATTTTGTTTCGACTCGTATCCTGCCCCGCACGGTTCGCGATTTTGCCGATTGTTCCATCTTGCTTCATCCTTGCTAATATTGTGTCGAATTGTGGAACGAGAGAAGCATATTCTTTGTTAAAGTAGGTGTATGTAGGCATGACATCAATGGGCGGGTATTCTTTCACACCTTTTGGATAAACAAACCCGGCATATTCTGATAACGGCATCACGATGACATCAATGGTGCCGTCTAACAATAGCGGATACAATTCGTCTAAGGCATTTTTTTTAACAATCGTGCGTACGTCTTTCGGCAAGTGTTCAGTTATATATTCGGTTTGATGGGTGTAGCCCACTTTTAGACCGGATAGGCTATTCCACCCTGTTATGCCCTGCGCAAAATCATCCCGCGCAATAACAACTATCGAAACGGTGGATATACTTTCAGACCCGCGCATGATATTTTTATATTGATCACCGACAGAAGTCGTCTGCGCCGCCAAACCATCCTTTTCTCCATCATCCACCATTGTAACCGCAGCGGTGGAGGATGCGCTCGTGAGACTAATCTCATAACCCATCTCTTTAAAGATTGTATATAAAATATTATCAATGGTCGTTGACTCCTCACTCGGAATGGTCAACTCAAAAACCTTCTTTTCTGTGTCTGCAAAGACATGTACCGATGGCATCAATGACAAAAACAAAAAAACGCCTACCCCTATTGCAAGAATTGTTTTTATATTTTTCATGCATCCACCAACCTTATGATCTATGACCTATATTTGTGTTTCGTTTTAGCGTCTTCCATTATAACACACCTATTCATCTTTTGATATATATTCGGCACTAAACATTTCACATGTTATTCTTAGCCAGCCATCAGCACCTGTTTAAAAACCGGGGCACCCGCGGTTCATTTCCTACCGGTCACCAAGCCAAGCGAAGCCAAGCCATTTGCGAAGTGCAGCCTCCAACATATCAAGGTCTATCGGTTTGGCCACATGTCCATTCATTCCAGCTTCTGCGCAGAGATTCATTTCTTCTTTATTAACATCCCCTGTCATGGCAACAATGGGAATCTGGCTATAGAGCGTGCCTGCACTTCGTATTTGCTTGGTTGCTTCATAACCATCCATCACAGGCATATGCACATCCATAAACACCAAGTCAAATTGTTGTTCACCCAGTAGGCGGAGGGCTTCTTTGCCGTTGTTTGCAAAAACAGGGTTGATTTCAAAGCATTCTAACATGCCGGCAACAACTTCCTGGTTAATCTCATTGTCTTCGGCTACCAAAACGCGGGCGTGCGGAAAACGGGCGGCTGTATTCTCTTTTTTTATCTCGTCTTTGGCAGACACTTTAAACGGAATGACCACCGTGACCTTTGTGCCGACATTAAGCGTACTTTCCACGTGTATCGTGCCCTGCATCCGCGTCACCAGTTGTTTGGAAATGGATAGACCAAGCCCTGTACCTGTCAAAGGTAAGTTTTGATGAAACTGTTCGAAGGGGGTAAATAGCTTTTCGACTTGCGTGGGCGACATGCCGATGCCTGTGTCTTCGGCTGTGAAGGTAATCGCCACTTGTTCCTCCGTTTTGTAGTCGTCAGAGCAAGTAACGCTCAAAACAATCTGCCCCTTCTCTGTAAATTTAGCTGTATTTTCGACGATGTTTTCAATGACCTGCCAAAACCTCGTCTTATCACCGTAAACAACCTTCGGTAACCATGCATCTCGTTTTACAATCATCTCCACTGGCTTGCTTACAAGGCTCTCTGTTGCCAAAAAAATGACTTGATCCAGTACCTCTTGCAAATCAAAATCATCTTCAAACAGTTCTAATTTATCTGCTTCGATTTTGGAAAAATCCAAAACATCATTGATAATGCTCAACAAATGCTTTGCGGCTACATTGACCTTTTGAAACGATGCTTTAATCTCTGTGCCAAACTCTTTCGTCAGGGCAATTTCCGTCAGACCAATAATGGCGTTCATTGGCGTGCGAACTTCGTGGCTCATATTGACCACAAACATGCTCTTGATTTTATTGGCTTCTTTCTCTTTTTCAGCGGTGTTCTGCAACATCTGCTTTTGCTTTTTATCAGCCGTCACATCTTGCATGACATGAATTTCACATTGGATGCCGTTATAAAATACGTTTCTTGCAAAAACGCTTACATCGATGCTCTCGCCTGTTTTCAGCCGAACACATTGGTCATATACGATTCCGCCTTCGTGACTTATCTCTTTAGGTGCATCCGCATGCACCTGATACCGAAGCGCGTCTTCCATCGTGTCGTATTTAAAAGTTCGCATAAAAGCCGCGTTTACATATATGGTTTCAGATGTTTCTACATTTTGAATCAAGGCCGGCAATGGCAGTGCATCCACTACACGTTGCAGATTTAGTTGCATACTTTCGAGTAGTCTGTTCTGCTGTTCTGCTTCTTCAATATCGATGGCACAAAGGACAACTGCTTTTTTGCCTTCGAACGTTGTTGTCGTAAAGTTTGTAAAAAAGCTTCTAGGCTTACCGTGTGTGGTTTTCAATTTTAACTGCTCGCCACTTATTTGCCCTTCGGAGGCGATTCTTTGCATGATTTCTTTGGCTTGTTCTGTATTTTGGTAAAAACCATGGGATAATTCACCCACTGAAACGCCGATTGTTTCTTCTGCAAGCTTGTTTACATACACGATCACATCGTCTACCGTCACGATGAAAAGGATTGGGGCAATCGACATATACTCATCCTGCCGTTTCCTTGTTTCTGAAATTGCCGCTTCTTTTTTAAGTATATCCTCTTTAGAATGCAATGTTTTTTGCATTTCAGCCAAAATATGATTCTTTCTTCGTTGTCGCAACATAGAGAAAGCAAGCAGTACAATGATCAGCGTTGTGACAGAAAGTATGGCGACCAAAATGGGGTCGTTTTCAAAAACAGTATAGTGTTTGTTTAAAATGACAGAACTTTTGGGGATTTGATTTTTTCTAACCCCCCATTTCTTCATTATATTGTTATCAAAAATCCATGTATTCTCTTCCTCTGTGTTCGAAACAAGGGCGATATCGCCAACCGGCGTCCCTTCCAAAATTTTTTCTACCATCTCATGGGCGTACTTTGCCTGAACAGCAAATTCCACATACTTTCCACCAATTTGTCCAAGGCCTTCTGTCGTGTCAAATATCCCAAAGAAAGGTTGCTTGGCGTTTTTGGTCAACCCCGCCTCATAATCGGCTAAAAAATGAAACCCTTTCTCGGCATCTACAAAATAAAAGCCCGACAAAATCAATGTATCTTGGGGAAGCATACTCACTTTATGCATCAGCGCTTCGTAGGACACATCTTCGTTGTATTCAACTTTGATCTTGCCTTCATAGCCCTTTAACTGTTTTTCAATATCGGCTTGAACCGCGCGACCTGTTTCGGTGTAATCATTGATGAAAAACAAACCTTTCGTTTTGGGAAACATTTTTAACATTTGGTCAACTGTCTCCCCAGCCGAAGTTTTTGCGGCAACGCCGGTCAATATGCCCTCAAATCCGCTCATAAGCTGTGGTTTAAAATCATGAATGTCTAAAAAGACCACGGGTGTGGCACTAAACAAAACGTTATAATAGTTTTTGACAAATTCCAATGCTTCGTTGTCTGATACCACAATGACATCGGGCACTTTGGCGACAAAATCTTTCTGTATGGCATTGGCCGCCATTTTATCTTTATATGTGTTGTTCATTTGCAGTGTATTTAAGTTTACGCTATGCAATTCGAACGGAATGTCACCATATTTTTCTTGTAGTGCACCGTGTATGATTTTCTCCCACGACATATCGCTACTAAAGGAAGAGATGTGCAAAATTACCTTATTCTTGGACGCATTAAAGTTTATTTCATTTTTTAATATTTTTTCGGTTGTTCCGTCTTCATTCATTTTGCGAAGGATAGATTCTAACTGCGGCACAAGGTCTGCATGTTTTTTGTTTATAAAGGTGTAGTTGCCATTATACTCTATGACGCTATTGCGTTCGATGTCTGCGCCCACAATATAATCCTGCGCACCTAGTGGTGTAAGCACCGCAACATCTACTTGCCCGCTCTCAAGCGCAGACCACAATTGATCAAAGCTCTCGTATTGCACTTTCAAGGCGCTCTTTGGAATATGATTTTCGAGATACAATTTTTGTGTCAATACCCCAACTTTGTAACCTGCCAAATCGTCCCACGTGTGAACGGGCAGCTTATTTCCCTGTTTCACATAGGTCGTAACTTG
>JAVBJY010000179.1:0-8430 GCA_031546735.1 Eubacteriales bacterium | reverse complement strand
GCGTACGCCACTGACCAGTATTATGGGCTCTTCTAGCATCATACTAGAAAACCACGAAACGCTAGAAACAGAAACAAAAATCGATTTTTTACAGCAGATTTATGACGAATCCCAATGGTTAAACCAAGTATTCGATAATATTTTGTACATGACACGGTTTGAGGATGGGTGCATTTCGTTAAACAAACAGCCGGAGCTGATGGAGGAATTAATCTCAAGCTCTGTTTCGATCATACAAAATAGGAATCACGCTGTCCCCCTTAACATATCGATCACCCTGCCCAATGAACCATTGTTTCTACAGGTAGACGGCATCTTAATCGAACAGGTTTTGATTAATCTTTTAGACAATGCCGTAAAATACGCTGACGCCCGTTTGCCCATTCGCATTAGCGCCGACACCGATGGAAAAATAGCGACAATCGAAATCGCCGACAGTGGATGCGGCGTGCCGGAGGACGATTTGGCTCACATCTTCGAGCGCTTTTTCACGAAGCATATTTCAAAACGAAGCATGGGGCTTGGGCTACCCATATGCAAAGCCATTGTTGAGGCACACGATGGAAAAATCTTTGCCGTAAACGATTCAGGATTAAAAATTATATTTACATTGGAGGTGCATGCAGCTGAAACCGCTTATACTCATCGTTGATGACGAGAAACCCATTCGCAGTTTTACAAAAGTCGCGCTAGAAACACATGGATATCGTTGTATTGAAGCATCAGACGGCAGCAATGCCATCTCTATGATCAGTTCTCACTTGCCCGATGTAGTCATATTAGACTTAGGTTTGCCTGATATAGACGGCCTCGCCGTCATTGAAAAGGTGCGTAGTTGGTCACAAATCCCCATTATCGTCGTGTCTGCCCGTGGTAGCGAACGGGATAAGGTGACGGCACTCGACTTGGGCGCGGACGATTTTTTGACAAAACCGTTTGGCATACCCGAATTGTTGGCGCGCCTTCGCGTCACCTTGCGGCGGCAGTCGCCCATGGGCAAAGAACAAAACACCTTAAAAAGCTTTGCCGTCGGCGACTTGAAGATTGATTTTGTGAAACGCCTCGTAAAACTAGACAACAAAGAGATTCACCTGACACCAATCGAATATGCCATCATCATGCTACTGGCCACCCACGCAGGCAAAGTGTTGACCCACAAGTTTATCCTCACAAATGTGTGGGGCTCTGCCTCCGTCGATAACACACAAACGCTACGGGTGACAATGGGCAACATCAGACGAAAAATAGAAACAAGCCCTGCCCAACCCCGCTACATCGCGACTGAGGTGGGTGTCGGGTATCGTTTAATGGATGAATAATGTGATGTGATCAGCGTCCACGAGGGAGGAACGAAAATGAATACGATCGTAAAGCTAAGCGGTCATATCGATGGGGCAAACAGCCATACCGTAGAGGCGCTCATCGACGAGAAACGTTCTACAGGCATAAAAACAGGCACAAAAGACTTGGTGATTGACATGGCGGAGGTCGGCTTTTTAAGCTCGGTTGGCGTTCGCGCTATTTTACGTATTTTTAGCCGGATCCAAAAAGAAGGCGGCACGTTAAAAGTGGTGAACCCCTCTCGCCTTGTGTTGGATACTCTACGCCTTGTGTGGTTTTTCGATGAAATAGTGGACATGGATACGGTAGCAACACCCGAACCGCCAACGCCCTGTGCCTATCCCGACGCCTACGAGCAATCCATCACCCCAAAACAAGTGGAAGTTGCCGCGGCCTCCCATGCGTTTTGCGTAGCATTTGGAGATGCAATCGGTCTATCCTCGCCAATTGTAAACGGATTAAATTTAGGAATCGTCGAGTTTGCCTTGATCTCCTCGACCAACAACCACTCGGGCACTGAGAAGGATATCACCCTTACCCTACAGTATTTCCCCGACCAACAGGAAGTGTGCCTGATCGCCACCATCCATGACCAGCCCATCATGATGCCAAAAGGGAACCCCCGTGACGCAGCCCAAAAATCCATTGGCTTTGATGCAGATAATGAAGACGCCGTGGTCGGCCTCGCCCAGATGAACGCCGCAAGATTTTGGACGCGGGTTCAGCCTGCACAAGTGGGTGGGGATGCTGTTATCAAGATGTTTAAGAAGTTGTGTTAAAGAAAGGTTATTTTCTTGGAAGTGCCTAACGCCAATTGCTTCATCTCTTTATGTTTTTAAGAAAGCCACAGCGCCCCCTGCACCTTAGCGGTGGATGGGGGTCTGTGGCTTTTAGAAGAATCGAATAACTGCCAGTGTGTAAAATTGGGGACGCAAGTTCTTTTCCGTACAATGAATTGAAAGTAATTTTATGAAGATTGGTTTTATTTTCTGTTGATATACAAATTGTGTTACTGATGTTACTAAATTTATATAATATGCGGAGGTTCAAAATGAAAAAAGAACATGTTTTGACAAAAATATCGCTCGGCATTGATATCGCCGCTACTATTACTTTATTCATTTATTTTATTGCTATTATGCCAAATTGGGCAGTTACTAATTCATATGGAGGTTTACTTATTTTGTCACCACCGTTGTTTGGAATATTCGGACTTATAACTGCTATATTAGGACGAAGAAGAAGCAAAACGACCCTTGGTATAGTGCTAATAATTCTTAATATCATTTTTCTTTTTGGGTGGCCGATAGTTTGGTATGGAGGTACTTTGTTATTTGGGGTGTAAAGGAATATCCTAACGTTTAAAACTATAATCCTGTTTTTTCTATTTTTTTTAGTATCCATACATTTTCATAACGTTTCACTTTAACCCATGCTCTATTACTGATGTTAATAAATTTATATACGATACGAAAGGATACAAGCGTATGAGCAAAAATATAATTTTGCGTGAATATCATTCCGAAGACTGTGCCGAAATCATGCAATTATTCTACGACACGATACATTTCGTCAATGCCGCTGATTATAACGAGGATCAACTTGATGCATGGGCACCAAAAGAAATTGATATAACGGATTGGGACAACAGATTTTTGTATGACAACGCTGTTGTTGCTGAAAAGGACGGCATTATTGTCGGGATTGGCACTTCGAAAAACACTGGATATGTTGACCTGCTTTATGTACATAAAGATTATCAGCGAATTGGCGTTGCCACTTTGATTGCAGATGAAATCGAGAGATATTTTCACGGCAACGGCATAACAACTGTGACCACCGATGCATCAATCACAGCCAGACCCTTTTTTGAAAAAAGAGGATATGTTGTCATAAAAAGACAATCCGTTGAAACCAGAGGCATGTCACTTATCAATTTCAAAATGCAGAGGGGGTTCTGATAATAAGCATTTTTAAATGCAAGCCAAGAAATTCAAATAACGTACATGCTTATAAATATATTAGCATGTACGTTATTTGAATTTCTGTAAGCACTTATCTACGATGGTTGGTATAGATGATGGCTTTATTATATCAGCGTATGCCAACAGCCCAACCGACACATTGGGTCGTGGTACACTGCTTCATGGATCAAAGTGCAAAACCCAATCCTGAAGCAGTATATTAAAAGATAACACGACCATATTTACTGTTTTTATATTTTATCCTGATTCTTTTTATCTTTTATCGCACCATATACAGATACCATGAGTAGACAAAAATATACTCCAAATGTTATTTGCATAACATATAATCTGAGCTGGCTACTATAAAAGAATTTACTACTATAATTACATAGCAAAACAACGATGTTGATTGTGATTAAACCGATACTAAGCTTCTTATGATAAATTTCTTTTATAGAGGTAGAAGCCAAGGCTAACAGTAGCCCGATCATGATCGTTACCCCTTGCATGTAAAAAAAGTAGTATGGAACATTGAATGTCTTTGCATTATATTTACCAATCATATCCATGATAGAAACCACTATTAAAATAATGGAGGGTGTTATTCCAATCAATATCAATTGCAATGTATCTTTTCTATTTTGCATACGCCCTCCTTGTGGATCTATCCACGATAGACTATACGCATCCAATATTCCACTTTCTCATAATAATTTGGAATCCTATTTCTCGTATCTATTTCTCTTCACGCGTTTTTGTGCCGTACGCTGCCCGTGCTTTTGCTCCCCACTATGTGAGAACGCAGGCTTTTTGGCAACATTTGCAGTGTGCGTATCTGGTCTAACTTCATGCTCCGCTTTTGCATACCTCGGGTTTGTTTTGGGCGCCGCATGCTCAAAAATACGCATTGGATATGGATTGTGTTTCGCTTCTACCACTTCCAACTTAATTAATTTTTGAATGTCTTTTAAATATGGTTTTTCATCAAAATCGCAAAATGAAATCGCGACACCACTCTGCCCCGCACGACCCGTCCGTCCAATTCTATGTACGTACGTCTCTGGGATATTTGGTAAATCATAATTAATGACATGGGATAGCTGATCGACGTCAATGCCGCGAGCGGCGATGTCTGTCGCAACCAATACCCTCACCTTACCCGCTTTAAAGTCAGCAAGTGCGTCTTGACGCGCCGTTTGCGACTTGTCGCCATGGATTACCCTCGCGGCCGTGCCTGCCGCCTTCAAAATCTTTTGTATCTTATCGGCACCATGCTTTGTCCTCGAAAAAACCAGCGCTGATACAATTTCTTTATCCTGCAATAACTCAACGAGCAAGCTACCCTTATTCATCTTGTCAACAAAGTAAACGACTTGGTTTACCATTTCGACCGTTGAAGAAACCGGCGTCACCTCAACCGTCACTGGATCTTGTAAAATCGATGCCGCCAATGAGGCAATCTCTTTTGGCATTGTGGCCGAAAATAACATCGTCTGTCTTTTGACTGGCAACTTCTCGATCACTCGTTTCACGTCATGCACAAATCCCATATCAAGCATTCTGTCGGCTTCGTCCAATACGAGCATGGATATATCTTTCAAATTGCATAGCCTCTGGTTGATCAAGTCATTGAGCCGACCCGGTGTCGCCACCAAAATATCCGTTCCGATGCCGAGTGCCATCGTTTGTGGGCTTTGGGCAACGCCGCCAAAAACCACCGTGGTTTTAAGCCCTGTGTATCGCCCATACGTCTTAAAGCTTTCGGAAATCTGCGTTGCGAGTTCCCTTGTTGGCGTTAAAATAAGCGCCTTTAGTTTTCGTTTTTCGTTTTTATTTCTACTTTTGCTTTGTTTATACAACGTTTGCAGTATCGGAATCGCAAAGGCCGCCGTTTTTCCTGTTCCTGTTTGGGCGCACCCGAGTAGATCTTTGCCCGCAAGCAATGACGGGATCGCCTCGGCCTGTATGAGTGAAGGGGTCACATACCCTTCTTGTGCAAGTGCTTTTAAAATTGGATCAATTAAGTTCAACTCTATAAATTTCATGTAATCTCCTTTGATGGTTAAAAAACCTGTTTAAGCATTGAAAGACCATAGTCAAGTACACATCGCGTTTGGGTTGAATGCGACATGCCTGATGTGATCATTTCATCCCTAAAGCAGTATAGTACAATATACGCAGAAAAGCCAGCAGAAAGTTTAATTTCCACTGGCTTCCTATCCTTATTGAAAGTTCTCTAACAAGTATCGTTCTGCTTCCACACACCACAAACCGCGGTTTGCATCGCAAATATCTGCCAATGCCGTAAAACGTGGATCTGTCTCGCCTTTCTTTCGAAAATCATCAATGGCGGTTAGCTCCATATTGATATGGGTATACGTCAATTTTTTTCCACCCGCAATCTCTGGTAGCTTTAACGTCGTCTCTGCGATGCAGTCGATGCCGCCAACATGTGTCACCATTACCGCTGGGTTGATTTTCCCCTCTTCTGTCATCTTTAACGATTCTAACAGGTCATCTGTATTTCCGCCCGTCGTACCCATCACATGGGTGTAGCCGTAGTGTACATTATACAGATTGATTTCTGCCCGAAACTCTGTGTCGGAAGGACCTGCGAAGAAGTTCATACAGCCGTTCCGCCCAAGCGTCTTATCTGAAAGTTCGACCGCTTGTTTAACAGGTGCAAAGACAAACGAATCATCAAATCCATCGCCGCCCGTTAAGTCGCGTAGATATTGAACCGGATTTTCCAGTTCGTTGGTGTTGACAAAAACCAACTTCACGCCACATTTCTCTGCTTCTTCCTGCGTGAAAATTTGTGCCACCCGTTCCAATCTTTCATTGTTGATATCTGTTACCACCAATAAAGATGGGCGTAAATCTGCGTGCAGTGCATAATCGACTGCGCCTAGCCCCATAGGACCTGCGCCAGCAAAGATACTGAGTTTGCCCCCCGACACGATGCCCATTCTATGCTCATAATCGGTCATACTGGTGTGATACATGGCATGGTATGCGCCGATAATACAGCTCATCGGTTCTGCCAAAGACGCCTCATAATAAGAAGCACCGCTATAATTTAACAGACAATTCAGTTCCATTACTTCTCTCGGAATGATGCAATACGTACACGCACCGCCAAAAAATTCGTACGAGTAGCCGGGTGATGCCATCGAGCCTTTGTAATTTAATGCTGGCTGTTGTGCAAATTTTGTGCCTGCCTTAAACTTATCTTGGTGTGCCTTGCCCACTTTCACAATGTTTCCTGCAAATTCGTGCCCGATGATAACCGGATTTGTGTCACAGTTTTGTGGCACACGCTTATGCGCTTTTCCGAGTGTCGCCGCCTTATAGCTTGACATGCACACACTGTCCGACACGATCTCTACCAATATTTCATCTTCTTCGATTTCAGGCAATTCAAACTCGTCAAGTCTCAAGTCTGACGCACCATATAAACGCACTGCTCTTGTTTTCATTTTAACACTTCTCCCTCTTTTATATCGTATCTTTTAAGATTGAAACATCGCGTACACTTCGTCTATATTCTTTGTTTGTGCCAACTTTTGGATGACAGCATCGTCGCCCGAATCAATCATCGTGGCAAGATTGGCAATGATATCCAAGTGCTCATTGTCAAGACCTGCAATGCCGACCAACATATACGCCACGTCGCCCTCGTCAAATTGCACACCCTCTGGATATAACAAAATCGAAATGCCCGACCGCTTGATGTGCTTCTTCGCCGCGCCAACGCCATGGGGCACGGCAACGCCCTTTCCAATGTAGGTAGACATATCTTGCTCGCGCGCCAACATGGCGTCTATGTAACTGCTGTCTACATACCCCGAATCTACGAGCAACTGCCCTGCCCGTCTGATGGCATCTTCACGTGGCTCGCGTTTTAACCCAACGACAATATTACTTTTCTCAAGAATTACCTTTTTTTTTTCGTCCGAACCTATCGGTTCAGATTTTGCACTCGGGTCTAGCATGCCAATCAGTTGATCTGCAATCGACATATCGAGGAAATCTTTCACCGATATGTGGGTGGCATTAGGCGCGGCCGATTTTGCACGGGACGTAAGCTTCTCGTGGGATACAACCAATCGTGCCCCCTTTGGTATGTCATTGATGGCATAGTTTTTTACAGTAATGTTGAAACCTCTTTCTTTTAAACGTTTGCTAAGCATGGTCGCGCCCATTGCAGACGAACCCATTCCTGCATCACATGCGTACACGATGAGGTCAAGACCTTTTAAATTAACAGCGCCACCCTTGCTCTCTACTTTCATGTCAGATACTTTCGATTTTGCCGCTTCTAAGTCTGCTTCTTCCATTTTACCTGCCGAACGTTTTACAAAAACAGAAGCAACCAAGAACGAAACAACAGTCGCAACCAAGACGCCAGCAAGAACACCGATGTGTCCACCCTTTGGTGTCATAGCCATTAATGCGATGATACTGCCTGGCGCAGGGCTTGCAACCAAACCAGCACCAAAAATAGAGAATGTCAAAACGCCTGATGCCCCGCCGCAAATAACCGCTAAGATTAAAGCCGGGTTCATCAATACATATGGGAAATAAATTTCATGGATACCGCCGAAAAAGTGAATGATGATAGAACCTGGTGCAGAATCCTTGATGCTCCCTTTTGCAAACACCCAGTAGGCAAGCAAAATACCAAGACCAGGGCCAGGATTGGTTTCAAGCAAGAAGAAAATTGATTTGCCAGCCTTCGCCGCTTGTTCGAGACCAAGAGGGTCTAATATACCATGGTTGATGGCGTTGTTTAAGAAGAGGATTTTGCCTGGTTCGATAAAGATGGAAACGAGTGGAAGTAAGCCTGCTTTTACCAAAGCATTTACGCCGGCTGCTAAGAAGGTGGTGATTGCGGCCGCGATTGGTCCAATGATCCCAAAGCTGATCAATGCCAAAATCGTGCCGAGTATACCAATAGAGAATGTGTTGACAAGCATTTCGAATCCCGCGGGTACTTTGCCTTCGATGACTTGGTCAAATTTCTTAATTGCATGACCTGCGATTGGTGCGATAATCATTGCGCCCAAGAACATCGGCATGTCAACGCCGACGATAATACCCATCGCCGCAATGGCGGCCC
>JAVBJY010000104.1:0-7120 GCA_031546735.1 Eubacteriales bacterium | reverse complement strand
ATTAAAATCAAAAATAAAAATCGACAAAGTGCAAAAAGAATATTTCTTAAAGCAACAGGTCAAGACCATTCAGGAAGAACTGGGCGAAACAGAAGATATCGCAGACGATGCCAGAGAATACGCCACACGAATGAGCAAATTGACATTGCCTGCCCTTACAACCGAAAAACTAGAAAAAGAAATCAAGCGCTTTCGAAAAATGACGGCGGCCTCTGCCGAATCCACCGTGGCACGGGATTATATCGAGCTTGTGCTCGATTTGCCCTGGTCTGAAAAAACGAAGCTGTCAAAAGACATGAAAAAATGTGCACAAATTTTAGATAAAGACCACTATGGCTTGACGAAAGTAAAAGAGCGGATTGTGGAATTTTTGGCTGTGCAGATGTTTGCAGGTTCTAGTGACGCGCCTATTATATGCCTCGTGGGACCGCCGGGTGTAGGCAAAACGTCCATCGCCAAGTCGATTGCAAAGGCGCTAAACCGCTCATACATACGAATGTCGCTAGGTGGTGTACGTGACGAAGCCGAAATCAGAGGGCATAGACGTACCTACGTTGGCTCAAAGCCGGGGCGCATCATCGAATCGCTTAAGCAAATCAAGAAAAACAATCCGTTGATTCTGTTGGATGAGATTGACAAAATGGCCAGTGATTACAAAGGCGACCCTACGTCGGCACTTCTCGAAGTGTTAGACCGTGAGCAAAATTCCACCTTCCGTGACCATTATTTAGAAGTGCCTTTTGACCTCTCCGACGTATTTTTTATGTGCACAGCCAACACCGTAGACGGCATTCCTCACGCCTTAAAAGATAGATTCGAAATCATCGACATATCGAGCTACACCGATGAAGAAAAATACAACATTGGTGCACGTTATTTATATGAGAAGCAACTCAAAAATCACGGTCTCAAACGTTCGACATTAAAAATCAAAGAGGATGCAATTCGAGAAATGGTGGCATCGTATACAAAAGAATCCGGTGTACGACAGTTAGAGCGGTGCATCGAAAGTGTTTGCCGAAAGATGGTCAAAAAAATATTGGTGGATGAGGTAACGACCGCCACGGTCACAGCTGCCAATTTATCTGATTATCTAGGAAAGAAAAAATTCACCCTCGATAAAGTAGACAAAGAAGACGCCGTGGGCGTTGTATGCGGCTTGGCATGGACAAATTTTGGCGGCGACACCCTGTCGGTGGAAGTCAATATCATGAAGGGCAAAGGTTCCTTCGAGCTGACCGGTAACATGGGCGACGTCATGCAAGAATCGGCGAAAGCGGCGATCAGCTATGTGCGGGCAAATGCAGACGTGCTCCACATCTCGCCTGATTTTTATAAAGATGTCGACCTCCATATTCACGTCTCCGAATCAGCCACGCCCAAGAACGGCCCCTCGGCAGGCGTGACCATCGTGACCGCAATCGTCTCTGCCCTTACAAACGTTCCGGTTCAGCATAACGTGGCGATGACTGGTGAAGTTTCCATTCGCGGCAAAGTATTAAAAATCGGCGGTTTAAAAGAAAAGGTATTGGCGGCCAAACGTGCTGGCATCGAGAAAATTATTATACCAAACGATAACGAAGAAGATTTGAACGAATTAGACGAATATGTAAAGTTAGGTGTGCAGTTTGTACTGGCCAAAACCGCGAAAGACGTACTGGATCATGCACTATGCGCACCCATTTCAAGGCACGAAGGATAAATAAGGAGAACGAATATGATTGTAAAAGATGTTTTTTTAAGTGCTGTCGGTGTCAAGAAGCATCAGTATCCGACGCTTGCATTGCCAGAGGTGGCCTTCGTGGGCAAATCCAACGTCGGCAAATCCTCCCTCATCAACACCATGGTCGAGCGAAAAAAAATAGCACGAACGAGTAGTAGCCCCGGCAAGACAAGAACGATTAACTTTTATCTCGTTAACAATTGCTTACATTTTGTCGATTTGCCCGGCTACGGGTATGCGAAGGCGCCTAAGTCCGAGATGGAAAAATGGGGCAAGATGATCGAATCCTATTTGCTTGATCGGGAGCAGTTAAAAGGAATTATTTTGCTCATCGACATTCGCCACGAGCCCGGCGAGAACGACAAACTCATGTATGAATGGCTCAAGCATTATGGCTATCAAATCATTTTGGTCGCCACCAAAAGCGATAAGCTGAAAAGAAGCGAACTGGCCAAGAAAATGGCAGTGATCGCAAAAGCGCTTTCCCTTGGGAAAGAGGATGTGATGATTCCCTTTTCAAGCGAGACAAAGGGCGGGAAGGACGAATTGTGGAAGATGATTGAGAGCGTGATTGTATGAGTGTCCATCAAAAGAATAAAAAAAAGAAAAGCAACACCATCATTGGTGTGCTGATTTTGCTGATTGGTATCAGTGCCGTTGTTCTTTTGATGGGTTATTCTTACAACCAAAGCCGCCATTACTTATCCATGTTTACAAAAGAGAAAAAGAGCCTTGCCCAACCTTTGTATGACCGCGTGATGACCCTTTCAGACAACACGGCATACCCCGCAAACCCAGACGATGTAATGGACGTTTACAACGCGGCGTACTTGCTTTTGTATGGCGATATGATCTTAGACGAAAAACTGGTGGACGCTGTGTTAAAGCAACAGCGGAAGTTGTTTTCGACAGAACTGCTGGCGTCAAATCCCTATGATACCCAGATGACAGAACTCAAGCGTTCGCTTGCCTACTTGACGCAGATGGGCGTCCATGTGACAGCCATGGAAAAAAAGTCGGCGCTATTTGAAGAAGATGACCGCACAAAATGTTCTGTACGTGTGACCCAAACCACAAGCATTTTCAAACAATATTATTGGCTCTACTCCCTGAAAAAGGATGCCACCGATCATAGATGGAAAATTGTGTCGTGGCAGGCCACAGATGAAAACTTTAATCCCATGTCCGTATAAAAAATTCAAAAAAGCATTGACTTCTTTGGCACCCTATGCTATTCTATACCTAGCAGTAAACATAGATGTTTAAAGGCAAACTTGCTGAAAGGCAAGGACGCAAAGCTTCAAGTCTAAGGGGTTTTCCCTATGATAGTTGGGCCGCCAGATATAAGGTTGATTTTTTAACCGTTTTGTTGGCGTACTCATTCCAGCAATTCGGTTTTTTTTATATCTATAAGAAAGCGCTTCTCCCTGTTTTCACACGGCATGCCGTGGCACTTCATATCTTGCGGTTTAAAACCCCGCAGAGCGAATTTTCTTATTGCGTACAATATCCTCCCCCTATTGGATATTTACTATAAAACAAGAAAGCGAACCTTTATTGGTTCGCTTTCTTGTTTTTATGCGCCCTCCCCTGTTCTGTCCGAATGCACCCCCTCCGAAAAAAAAGTGGATTTTACGCACAATTGAGTATATAATGTAGTGCATCACCAACGCGAACAGCAGGTTTGCATAACACTATTCAGGAGGATTTCATGAGGTACATAGAAGATTTTAAAGAAGACGAAATTATCATGGGCCATTATTTGTGTAAGCAGAAACAATCGCTTAAGTCACGCACCGGCAAAGCATACTTGTCTGTTCGGCTACAAGACAAAACGGGGCAAATCGATGCAAAGATTTGGGACGTGACCAACGATATTCAAGATTTTGAAGACAATGACTTTGTTAAAATAGAGGGCACCGTCACGGCCTATCAAAACGAATTGCAGCTGAAAGTAAAGCGGTTGCGCCGCAGCATGCAAGGCGAATACGATGAAGCTGATTACATCCCTTGCACAGACAAAGACGTCAATAGCCTATACGACGAAGTATCCGACGTCATTCGTAGCATCGAAAATCCCTTTATTCATGCGTTGCTTGAAAACATCTTCTTCAACAACGACGATATTCGGGATAAATTTAAACGTCGTTCTGCGGCCAAGGCCATGCACCATAACTATATGGGCGGGTTAATTGAGCACTCTTTATCGGTTGTACAGATTTGCGAGTTTATGTCCACGCGGTATAAATTTGTCAATCGGGATATACTTGTGGCGACGGCGATGCTCCATGATATCGGGAAAATTTATGAATTATCCGAGTTTCCTGATAACGACTATACCGACGATGGGCAGTTGCTTGGCCATATCATCATGGGTACCGAATTAATCACCGCAGAAGCGGCAAAGATCGAAGGCTTCCCTCCACAACTCGCAAGCATTTTAAAGCATTGCATATTGGCCCATCATGGAGAATATGAGTATGGTTCACCAAAAAAGCCAAAAACAATTGAGGCGTTTATCCTACATTGTGCAGACAACATGGATGCAAAAATCAAAATGTATGAAACCGCACTAGACGAAAACAATACGAAAGGCAGTTGGGTCGGCTACAACAGAATGTTGGCGGTTAATATCCGAAAATCTGATTTTTAGACGAACCCATTAGACAGGTTTTTAGACAACGATGAGGGGGTGCTTGCTTGAAGAAAGACGACGACTATATTACACCCAATGAAATTAACAAATACAGCTATTGTCCGTATCAATGGTACTACGAAAAGATTTACGGCATCAAGCAATTGCGCGCGCGCAAAAGACAGTTAAACGAGCAGATGGGCTACACAGATTCTTCTAAAAGTAACTTTGCAAGAGGCATTGCCTTTCATAATAACCATCGATACATCCCTGTGGGGCGCATTATCTGGCGCATCGTCATTTTACTTGTCGTTGCGGCTGTTTTGTTTCTGTTGGCGCATTATTTTTATGGCTTTCCTCTTGCACTGGTGCAACCGACAAGCCCCCTATACAGATGGTTGAATTGAATTTTATTGCTTATGCCGTTGCGCTTGCTGTTGGTCTGCTTGTGATTGCGTGCAAAGTTTCCAGTTCGCAAGACATCATAAAGAAAAAGCCCAACCGAACGATGATGGGCTACAAATTAATCTATACCGACCAAAAAGAAGTCGATCCCATCGAAGGCGTAACCTATTCAACACTGTTAAAAAGTGAACGCCATCGCATCCAGGGCAAACCCGATTATCTCTACCAAAAAAACATCGGTGGTTCGGTGATGCCAATAGAATTAAAAAGTGGGAAAATTGGAGACAGAACAAGTCCTTATGATGGGGATTTGATGCAATTGGTTGCATATTTTTTAATTGTAGAGGAAGAATATTCCATAAGACCCCGAGAGGGCCGACTGGTGTACCGCGATTACATGTTTAAAGTAAAGAATTCAAGGCGTCTTCGAAAACGACTGTTGGCGACGTTGGCCGATATGCGGACGATGCTACAAACCGGGGAGCAAACCGTAGATCCCAACTATACGCGTTGTAAATATTGCGTGTGCCGCGGCACGGTATGCCCGTATGCAAAATGATAAGGAGAGAAATCATGCCCCAAGCCGACCACAGAAAGCCCATCATAAAAGAAATTAAACTGGACACGTCAAAACTTGAGAAGACTCTCAAATTAAGCAGTGATGAATTAATTGCACAGGCGATTCAAGACATCTTGAAAAGGGATAAAGACGATGAATTTAAAAAAAAATGATATTGTAGAAATAAAAATTGAAGACAACGGTTCATTGGGCGAAGGCATCGGGCGAATCGATAACTTCACGCTGTTCGTCCCCGAATCTGTTGCTGGTGATACACTAGAAGTTAAAATATTAAAGATTAAAAAAAGTTATGGCCATGCCAAACAGCAAAAAATCATTGTGCCCTCGGAAGCACGCCAAACGCCACCGTGCAAATTCTATAGCCGATGCGGCGGTTGCAACCTACAGCACATGACGTATACCCATCAGCTTGCCTACAAAACAAAAAAAGTGCGGGAAGCGTTGCGGCGTATTGGCGGGTTTGAGCAGATCCAAGTCAACGAAACACTGGGCATGGATGACCCCTTTCACTATCGAAACAAGGCGCAATTTCCCGTGGGCGAACAAGATGGCAAGCTCGCCATCGGCTTTTATTCACCCCGAAGCCATGCCATCATCGACATGGACAATTGCCTTATCCAGCATCCCATAAACCAAGAAATCATACAAAAAATAAGAGACTATGGTACACAAAGCAACGTGAAGCCCTACGATGAAGCGACACATAAAGGGATTCTCCGTCATATTGTCACCAAAATCGGATTTAACACAGGCGAAATCATGGTTTGCCTTGTCATCAATGGAAAAAGGTTGCCTCATCAAGATCAGCTCATCGAGAGCCTCAAATCCATCCCCGGCATGACCAGTATCGTTGTCAATTCAAATATGGAAAAAACCAATGTCATCTTGGGCGACAAAACCGAAACGATCTGGGGCGAACCCCACATCCATGATACCATTGCAGACCTTCGCTTCGAAATATCGCCGTTGTCTTTTTACCAGGTCAATCCAGTGCAGACAAATGTATTGTACGACAGAGTCTTGGCGTTTTGTGGTCTATCCGGTACCGAGACTGTGCTCGATATATTTTGCGGCATCGGCACCATTTCCCTGTTTTTGGCACGCAAGGCGAAACATGTATACGGCATCGAAATTGTGCCCGAAGCCGTGCAAGACGCGCAAAGAAACGCCGCCCAAAATGACATCACCAATACAACCTTTCTCTGCGGCGATGCCGAGGCAGAACTCACACGGATGGTGGAAGACACGGGCATTCATGCCGATGTAATCGTCATTGACCCCCCTCGAAAAGGTTGCGACGAGGCGCTTTTGGCGGCGATTGCCACGATAAAGCCAGAACGTCTGGTGTATGTATCATGTGACCCGGCGACGTTGGCGAGGGATTTAAAGATATTGTGTGCAGATGGGTTTGTTGTCGAAGAGGTGCAGCCAGTTGATATGTTTTCACAAAGCGTGCATGTGGAGACGGTCGTGTTGCTGTCTAGGGTTGAGAAATAGAAGTGTAGTGAATCGCCCGAATACCAGATTTTTCGAAAAAATGCCTCTTGCCATATTGTTTATGGCGAGAGGCATTTTTTGCTGTTCTCGATTTCTCGTTGAGCATTAGGAGTTGTTATGCTATAATCATTTTATAAGTAGCGTATGGGAATACATTGTTACAATCATTTTGAATTTAAGTAGGTGTTACGTTGGCAGAAAATATTAACCAAATATATGACAAAACGATGAAGCGTATTTTAACCCTATCGAACACCGCTGTTATAAACTTGATAAATGC
>JAVBJY010000204.1:0-17050 GCA_031546735.1 Eubacteriales bacterium | reverse complement strand
GAAGCAGTACCTTTCGGCTCATTATTCTATTGTATTCCCACACTCTAGGTCAATCACCACAGAAACAGTGATGTAATTTTTTATCACTTTGTTTGTGGTTTTTCCACCCTCTGATATAAACACCGTATGCTTGTAAAAGTGCTTAAATCTAAGGATTTCTATATAGTTTGTCTTTGTAGCAACACTATAGTCTCTACATGCCCCGTCCGCGGGAACATATCAACGCACCCCAACTTCTCCAAAACATACCCCTCCGCCTGAAACACAGCCAAATCTCTTACCAGAGACGTCGGTTTACACGACACATACACAATCTTTTCTGCGCCAAAGGCGATGATTTTATAAATGGCCTTTGGGTGAATGCCTTCGCGGGGCGGGTCGAGGATGATAATATCTGGCTTCTCGGTGATTTCTGCCACCACGTGTAGAACATCGCCTGCGATGAATTCGCAATTGGTGATGTGATTGATGGTTGCGTTCTCAATTGCGGCATCAATTGCCTCTTCTACGATCTCCACGCCAATTACTTTTTTTGCATGTGCAGAGACAATTTGTGCGATTGTGCCTGTTCCGCAGTAAAGATCAAAGATGATTTTGTCGCGGCAGTCTCCTAACAATGACTTGACGCTTGTGTAGAGCGTTTGCGCGCCGACAGAATTTGTTTGAAAAAAAGAGAATGGCGAGATTTTAAATTGTAGATCGAATAGTTTTTCATAAAAATAGTCGGTGCCGTGTAACACATGCATTTGATCTGCCTTTACTACATCCGCTAGCGATGTGTTGATTGTATGTAAAATCGAAACAATTGCGCCGTCTAAAGTCAACTGTAACAGCGAGTCTACAAGCGGATCGAGTGTGTAGCGTTTGTCTGTGTGCTCACTTACGGTAATCAAATTGATGAGTATCTGCCCTGTAAAATAGGCTTTTCTCACCACAAGATGGCGAAGATACCCTGTATTTCTCGTTCTGTTGTAAAATTTCTCGTCGTTGGCCTTAAAGAATGATAGCACCTCACGGAGAATCTGTCTCACATCTTCGTCCACGATGTTGCAAGCTCCGGCGTTTACCACCTCATAGTAGCTGTTTCGCTTTCGCATGCCAAGGGATAGCTCGCCGTCTTTGCCCGTATCGCCGAAGGAGAATTCCATTTTGTTTCGATAGCCTTCTGTCAGCGGACTGCCGACGATACCCAAAAATTCATAGCCCTGTATGTCTGCCTCTTTGAGTAAGTCGAGCACCATGTTTTGTTTTAGTTCTAGTTCTGTGTCATACGCCAACTGCTGGTATGTACAGCCACCGCACGTGGCAAAACAGTCACACAAAGGCTGTATTTCGTAGAGCGCCTTTTTTATGATTTCTTTCAAGTTGCCTTCATAATTGCCCTTTTTTTTCCGTATGGATACCCGAACGGTTTGACCGGGTATTGTGTTCTTGACCGTCACTTTGTCCTCGTCTACAAATGCGAACCCCTTATTCGGAAATTCTAGTCCTTCTATTTCTAATTCAATTTCTTCGTTTTTTTTAAGCATATGCCGCCCTCTCCTATCCTTACTGCCCCTCTTGGCACAGAAAAATGGCACATATAACTCATTCTAAAGAATTATATGTGCCATGTCACCACGTTTCTCTTTGGTTAAATCTCTACATCAATCGTCTCGTTTGACTTCTTGTCAGCGCTATCCGCAACATCTGCCGATGAACCACCGCTGAAGATCGCTCTAAATTCGTCACCCGACAACTTTTCTTTTTCGATCAGCTCTGCTGCTGTTTTGTGAAGCGCCTCAATGTTTTCGTTGATCAGACGTAACGCCTCTTGGTAGGCATCCTTCACAATTTTCTTCACTTCTCTGTCGATTAAGGAGGCCATTTCTTCGCCGTAGTTTCTGGAATGTCCCCATTCTCTGCCTACAAAAATTTCATGGTCGTCGTCGCCAAATTGAATTGGCCCTAATTCTTCACTCATACCATATTTTGTCACCATCGAACGAGCGGCACCAGTTGCCCGCTCGATATCGTTCGAAGCGCCTGTCGTAATGTCGTCTAACACCACTTCTTCTGCCGCACGACCACCCAAAAGAGCAACGATATATTGCTTCATATACCGTTTGGAGATGTGGCTTCTATCTTCGTCGCTTAACGGCATCGTGTATCCGCCTGCACGTCCTGTTGGTATAATGGAAATCATATGCACGGGGTCAAGCTCTGACAGCCCTTCAAACATGATGGCATGGCCTGCCTCATGGTATGCTGTGATGCGTCGATCCTTTTCACTGATTACTTTGCTCTTCTTTTCTGTACCCATTCCAATTTTGATAAATGCACTCTTTAAATCAGACATATCCACTTTCTTTTTGTTCTCTCGTGCCGCTAGAAGTGCCGCCTCGTTTAATAAGTTTTCGAGGTCTGCGCCTGTAAAGCCCGGTGTTGTCTTGGCGATTACTTTAAAATCAACTTCTGGGTCAATTTGCTTGCCCTTCGCATGCACTTGCAATATCTCTTCGCGTCCGCGCACATCTGGCGCGCCTACCGCTACTTGTCTGTCAAAACGACCGGGACGCATCAACGCTGGGTCTAATATGTCTGCCCTGTTTGTGGCGGCAATGACGATGACGCCTTCGTTTACGGCAAAACCGTCCATCTCAACCAACAACTGGTTTAGTGTTTGCTCTCTTTCATCGTGACCGCCACCAAGGCCGGCACCACGTTTTCTACCCACGGCGTCAATCTCGTCGATAAACACAAGACAAGGGGCGTTCTTCTTTGCTTGTTCAAATAAATCGCGGACGCGTGATGCGCCAACGCCGACAAACATTTCCACAAACTCAGATCCAGAAATGCTGAAAAACGGAACACCCGCTTCACCTGAAACTGCTTTTGCTAGAAGTGTCTTGCCTGTTCCCGGAGGGCCCACCAACAAAACGCCCTTTGGTATTCTTGCCCCGATATCAGTAAATTTTTTCGGTTGCTTTAAAAACTCTACAATTTCAGAAAGCTCTACTTTTTCTTCATCTAACCCCGCCACTTGATCAAACGTGGTTTTATTTTTGTCGTCGATGCTGATTTTGGCTTTGCTTTTGCCGAAGGACATGGCGCGATTGCCACCCGATCCCCCTTGCATCTGTTGCATCACAAAGAAAAAGATAAACACAATGATACCCGCCGTAAATAAATACGGGATCAACGACATAATGAGACCGACTTTCGACGGCGGCACCTGAATGACCTGAATATTGGTTCGTGCAATCGAGTCATTCACGATGCCCATGAACGATTCGAGGTTTGAAATATGGATAAGCGCAGTCGTATTGTCTTTGAAAGCAACTGTCGCTGTGCCGATAATGGGCACATCTGAATCCACCTTCACTGAGATGCTAACAATATCTCTTGTCTGTAACAGGTCGATAATTTGCGTTCTTGTGAAGTCGGCAATTGTATCGCTGTCACTTGTGAGGTCAGTCGGATCGCCTATATCAATGGTCACAATTTCCATTTTATCTTTTTGTATCGTTTTCGCCTTGCTAACAATCGGCGTAAAGTCTTCTAGTACAGGCACATCAATGACAACGTTTTTGCCTAAGTCTAGGTATGCTTTCACTTTTGCCGTACCGTCTGCCAACGCTTTAATTTCAAGCTTTTTAATTTTTGGGGCTGTGCCTTCTAATTGTTTCACCATTTCGCTGTACGTATAGTCAACCTGCGGTTCCTTTTTGAAACCCTTGCCAAACACCTCAATGAACACCAACACCATGAGTGCGATGACAACATATAAGATGATGGCCTTAATATGATCCTTATTCAACAAATTCCCTCCCTATTTGAGTCCGTCGATAACACCAATGTATGGCAAATTTCTATATTTTTGTGCAACGTCTAGTCCATATCCAATTACAAATTCATTGGGCACGTCAAACCCTATGTAGTCTGCTCTGATGTTGACAGTTCGACGGGCATCTTTGTTGAGCAAAACACATATTTTAAAGCTTCTTGGGTTTTTCGCCTTGATTTCGTCAATTAAGTATCCAATCGTCACGCCCGTGTCGATAATATCATCGATAAGCAAGACGTCTTGCCCCTCTATCGGAATTTGAAAATCTATCGGTTTCGGGTTCATGTGTGTTGGCGTTGTGCCATCGCCATAAAAAGAAACTTTTACAAAATCCATCTCTACTTCTGTTGTCAGCTTTCTTAATAAATCTGCCGCAAAGAACACAGCGCCACGAAGGGCTACAATGGCTGTAATCGGTCTGCCTTCATAATGCGCCAAAATTTCTGCCGCCAATGCGTCTACTCTCTTTTTGATGTCGTCTTCTGAAATTAAAACTCGGATGTCTTTATTCATGCGGCTCCTCCCAAATGTGTACATAAAATTTGTTTTTTGTATGTTCGGCTTGCGAATAAAGATCGGATGCGCCAAACCCCACCACCCACATGACGTCGTCTTCATGACATAAAATGGGCACTCGCTCTCTTTTGTCTCTTGGTATTTTCAAGTCAATAAATAGATTCTTTACCTTTTTATTCCCATTCATACTTTTGAAATAAATTTTATCCCCTTCTCGTCTTGTCCTGATTGTAAAGTTTCCATATATTCTATCATAATCAAATATTTTCGTATAGCAGTTTGTATGATTTTGGTCAATAGTGTGCGTTTGGCACGTAATCAAAACGCTTTTTTGTATTTCTTTGATAAAAACAACGGTATCCAGTGGAATCGTGTATAGAAATTCCACCTGATTGTCTGGTTGTTTGTATATAAAAATATCGTCATATCGCCTACTTGCTCGCAACCCATTGGGCATGACAATCGTTTTTCCTGTTTCTGCATTTTGTAGCGACAAAATCATGCGGACGTGCTCGTGTGAAATATCATGTAACGCCGGGCTAAACTGCACACATGCATTGCGAATGATCCGCCGCTTCAGCACAAGGTCATAGGTGTCTAGCGTATGCACGTCAATGAGCAGCTTGGATTCCTCGTTGCGCACGCAACACACAAGCGCCTGTCTTGCCAACACCTCCAAAAATTCATCTTCTTCTCTGAGCAGATCGGCCGTTCTTGACAAAGTTTCGACGATATTTGTATTCAATTGTTCTTGAAGCGCGGGCAACAGTTTGAGTCTAATTTTATTGCGGGTATAATTTTCTTGCAGATTCGTGCTGTCCGTTTGATAAGAGATACGATGATCTGCACAATATGTCTCAATTTGTTGTCGCGTGCAATACAAAAGCGGGCGTATGATGTTGTCTCTGACAGGGCGAATGCCACCCAGCCCTTTCTGCCCTGCACCCCTGCACAACCGATACAGCAACGTCTCGGCTTGGTCATTTTGATTATGGGCAACTGCAATTTTGGTGCCCCCATATTGTAAACATGCGTCCTGAAACGCACGGTATCGCACCTGCCGTCCCGCCTCTTCTATGGTAAGATGCATTTGCTTCGCCATCTTTGGCACGTCGGCCGACACAATGGTAAGGGGCACACCGAGTGCTTCACATAGAGACGCGACAAACTGTTGGTCTGCTTGTGCTTCTGCACCCCTCACGCCATGGTTGACATGGACGCACACCAAGGTCAAATGATAATCCGCAGACAAATCGCGCAAAAGATAAAGCAGTGCCACCGAATCGGCACCGCCCGATAGACCCAAAATGACAACATCATCTTGCGCAAGCATGTTATGGGTTTTGATTGTTTTCAGCACTTGGTCTGTCACTTGGGTTCATTCCTTTGTCGTGGTTAGGTGGGCATATAGTTGGCTCACGTTGCAACAACTCTTTCAAGCCCCTATACGCTTGTTTGGATCGTTCCCTCGTATTCGTTTTTATGTTCACATAGGGGGCAAGCACAGCACATACACTGGTCTCATTCCGTATGGTAAACGTTCTGCAAAGGGATAAAAATTCATGGTGCATCGTGTCTGTTAACGCTAGGTTGGTGCGCACCACATCGATCAACGATTGTTCTCTTTCATTAAAAGCAAATGTATCTGTGCATGGGTGCGCTTGCACAGCCGTCAGCCACCGCTGTACCTTGTGAATGCGTTCTTGCAAAAGCCGTTGCACCGATTCTTTTGTCACCCCTTCTGTCGCCAAAAAATCGGAGACGACCTTAAACACAAAAATGGCATGAGATGGAAAAAAACAAGTGGCGGTCTGCCAAACATAGGCCCCTTCCATATCAAATAGCGTCGCCTCGGTACACCCCACAGGTGGCGACGTAACGACGGACGCGGCACTCATGAGTGTGCCTTCTCTAAAGGCGTGGGCAAACAGCAAGTCGGGGTAAAATGCCCTACTCGTCATGCTGTCGATGATCTTGTTACACAAAAACAATTCACCCTTCGGTATCATGTGGTCATGGGTGCCGCATACGCCTATGTTGACCATGATATCATGGGGCGATGGCTTAAACGTTGCCGCTAGATAGGCGCAGACGGTCGATGCATGAACAAACCCAACGCCGCTTATGATCAGCCGACTCTCAGCCCCCACGAATAATTCGAATGGATGGTTTTCCATGGATTTTTTCATCTTGTACGCCTCAATGATGGGGCTTGCTTCCGCGCGCATGGCCACGACAAAATAGATCATAGATTGGTACCGCCTTTTTCTGTATGTTTGGTGTATTTCGTAAGAACCCTATTATAGAACAATTTGTGGCTTGATTGCAACAGTTTTAGATATATCAAAAACATCTATAATACCCACTTGACTTTTGGCGACATCGCGCTACACTCTTTGTATATCGTATATATCCACTCTGGGGGGAGATGAAACAATGGATTTATCATTTGAGCAACTTCGCGATGCCTTAGACACAATGGTGTCTGGCATCCTTGTGTATGAAGCCGTAAGAGATACGCATAACCAAATCATTGATTTTAAGGTGTTGTTTAAAAATGAAGCCGCCTGCCACGCCACAGGTACTTCTCGTGCGCAGGCTGTTGGTTCCACTTTAGTCGACATCTACAAAAACAGCAATTCTAGAAACATTATAACAGCCTTTACAACCGTTGTCACAACAGGTGAGCCCCGAAAAGCCAGTATGCATTTTAACCAAAGCAAGGTCTTTGAGCAAAGCGACTTGTTTAACGTTGAAATTTCAAAATACCAAGACGGCGTCGTTGTCATGTTATACCGCGCAGAAATGTCTCCCGTCGAAAATCTTGAAAACGAATTTTATATACAGAATCATGCGGATCAATCAAACTGCCCGGTATTTTTTTTAGATGCCGCTTTAAAGTTTCGCTTCTTTAACAAGGCTTGGTGCGCCTTTCGCGGTTCTACTATAGAAGACGAGATGATAGCACCGATTGTCTCGTTTATGCATCCCGAAGACGCCGATTCCTTTATGGTTAAACTTTCACATGCACAGCTTGACGTTGAACCCATGACGATTGAGTTTCGTCTTTTAAATGAATTGGGCGCGTATCGATGGTTTCATTCGATACTTTCGCCTCGGTTTTCATCCAATGGCACTTTTATCGGCTATATTGCCTACTGCACCGATTGCACAGACAAGAAGCAGAACGAAGAGCATGCCCAAAGATTTGCGTCTATTATTTCTTCTTCGGGTATCGGCGTCTCGATAAAAGACAAAGAGGGGCTTATTGTCGATTGGAATGTGGGGGCAGAACATATATTGGGCTATAAGCCAGAAGACGTGATTGGCAAAACAAATCTCTTTTTTACGCCGCCCGAGGTGTATGAGGGTGCAATCGCTGAGCAGGAAAGGATTTTACGAAGCGAACCCGTCATTTATTCTGAATTGATGCGCATCCATAAAGATGGGCGGCATATATTCTGCGCATCCTCAAACACACCCATCTTGGATAGCAACGCCAATGTGATAGGGTCTGTTGTTATTTTTCATGACGTGTCTGAAAAGAAGAGGATGGAGAAAGAACAAGAGGCGCTTAACAATACACTTTCGAACCTGTTTGAGCAGTTATCCAGTTCGTTTTGCCTATTCGAACGAGTTGAAATGGAAGACGGCACCGAAAACTTAAAATTGCTTTTGGGCAACCGCGCGTTTACAACATTCTTCAACCAAACATACGGCGAGCATATTGGAAAGCTCTTTACAGAAATTTTGCCTACTGCACTGGAAGACTTTCCAAATTATATTGCTTCAACAAAAACAGGGCAAAGCCTGTCTTTCGAAAAATACAGTAATGTGCTAAAGCGATATGTTCACATCGTATCTTTCTCTCCAACGCTTGGGCAAGTGGCGATGATTACCACAGACCGAACCGCCCAGTATGAGTCGGCGCTCGCACTTAGAGAGCGGGAAGACGACTTGGCGCTGGTCTTTTCCTCGATGACCTCTGGATTTTGCTTGTGTAAGTTTATTAGAGATGAACGGGGCAAAATCGTCGACATGGTTTTTGAAATGGTAAACGAAGCCTATGAGCTGATGCTTGACTATCCAATCGCATCTCTACGGGGAAGAACGCTACTAGAAGTGCACGCAGATCGAGATTCTTCAGATTTTTCTATTTATGCAAATGTGGTTTCGAAACAAAACAAAACGTCTTTCCGAAAATATGTGCCGTCTCTGGGATCGACTTTAGACGTGATCTGTTCATACCCAAAAGAAGACTATGTCGTCTGTGTGGTGAACGATATATCTGAACGAGTGAAAGCGGAAGAAGAAGTAAGAAATGCCTTGCGCGATGCGGCATTAGCGGCAGAAGAAGCGTCAAAATTAAAATCGGCCTTTATTGCCAACATGAGCCACGAAATCAGAACGCCAATGAACGGTGTCATCGGGTTTACCGAGCTTGCGCTAGACGACCAAACGCTCTCTAAAAAAAGCAGAGAATATCTGCAAAAGATAAAAATGAGCGCGGGCGGATTGTTAGAAATCATCAACGACATCCTCGACATTTCGAAAATCGAAGCGGGGAAAATGGAATTAGAAGAAACACCATTTTGTCTGCACGATATCTATACCCATTGTGAGACCATCAATAGCGTCAAAGTAGCAGAAAAGGGGTTGCATCTCTATTTTTACGTGGAACCTGAGATTGGGGGATGGCTGTTAGGCGATTCGACAAAGCTACGCCAAGTGCTTTTGAATCTGTTATCAAATGCAATAAAATTTACAGATGTCGGTACGGTGAAGCTTCTCTCCACCGTAAAGCAGTCGACCGACAACAGTGTAACGATTTTTTTTGAAGTAAAAGATAGTGGCATTGGCATGACGGAAGCGCAAATTGGTCAAATCTTCAAGCCGTTTGTACAGGCGGACAGTAGCACAACTCGTAAATATGGGGGAACGGGGCTTGGTCTCCCCATCACCAAAAGCATGCTCACCCTGATGGGAAGTGAACTGCACGTCGAAAGTGTGCCCGGCTTAGGAAGCACCTTTAGCTTTTCGATCGAATTTAAAACGCTACAGAGTTCTGAACAAGTCGTCGTCAACCAGAACCTTCTGACCGCAGGGATAAAGCGTCCAACTTTCGAGGGCAACGTATTGGTATGCGAGGACAACCCGTTTAACCAACAGGTGATTTGCGAACACTTAACCCGCATCGGATTTGACGTAACGATTGCCCCTGATGGCAAAGCAGGTGTCGAGCTGGCGACCACTCACACCAGAGCGGGAACCCCTTTTGATCTTATCTTCATGGACGTGCACATGCCCGTTATGGACGGCTTGGAAGCAACCAAAAAGTTAAAAGAAATGGGGAATCAAGTACCAATTATCGCCCTCACCGCAAACTCAATGACGCAAGACCGAGAAAAATGTTTGCAATTGGGAATGTCTGATTATATTACCAAACCATTTAGCACCGCCGAATTGTGGGGTTGTTTACTAAAATATTGTGTTCCTGTACATCTAGCAGAAGCGACGATCGAATCCGAAAAAGCACCTTATGCAGAAAACCCTGTCATAGACCGAAGACTGGGGCTTGAGCGCGCCGCCAGAAACGAAACGTTTTATAACCATCTGGTTTCAAATTTTTTAAAAAACTATGAAAATGCCGCCCAACAAATCAGAACCGCCATCGATTGTGGCGACATGGCCCACGCGCATCAAACGGCGCACAGCCTAAAGAGTGTCGCCGGAACGATTGGCGCGACTACGCTTTCAAACATTTCAGGTGAAATCGAACTCGCGCTTGTAGGTGACGCGGCTCGTTGCTCTGATGAGCAATTAAAACAACTAGAAGTCGCCTTAGGACAAGCCCTTCGGGAGGGCGCACGGTTTGTAGAACCGGATGCGCCACAGGCGCCCGAGCCTCAGCCGTTTGATCGGCCAACGGCCATTGCTTTAATCAAAACGCTCGAACCACTTCTCGAATCGTATGATTCTAGAAGCCTGGCGTATGTGGAAGAAATCACCTCCACGCTCTCCACTCTCTCTGCCATAGAGGATTCGGTGCGGCAATTGGTTTTGCAAATTAAGGCGTGCGATTTTGACCTTGCACTTGAAACAGTACAAGGTTTACGAACTATATTGGAGGTGCAAGATGATGAGTGAAACGAAATTTAGTATTTTAATTGTAGATGATGAAGTCAATAACTTAGAAGTTTTGAACATGATTTTAAAATCCGAGTATACCGTCTATATGGTCAAATCGGGCAAAACAGCGCTTGATGTTGCGGTCAAAAAGAAGCCCGATTTAATCTTGCTTGATGTCGTCATGCCAGAAATGAGCGGTTTTGAAACTCTACTACAATTAAAACAATGCGCTGAAACATGGCAAATTCCTGTCATCTTTATAACGGGCCTGACGAGCACAGAAGACGAGGAAAAGGGATTATTTCTCGGTGCGGTTGACTATATCACCAAGCCATTTAAAAACCCGATTGTATTGGCGCGGGTGAAAACCCATTTGCAGATCGTCAAGCATATGCGCACAATCGAACATCTTTGCAACATCGATGCCCTCACAGACATACCGAACCGCCGCTACTTTGACGAAAGGCTAGCCACCGAATGGCAAAAGGCGATTCAAGACCAAACCCCCATCAGCCTTTTGCTCATGGATGTAGACAACTTTAAAAATTACAACGACACCTATGGACACCCACAAGGCGATGTATTGTTGCAAAAATTAGCGAAGATATTCGAATCAGAAGCCAGACAGCCAGGCGCGTTTGCCGCGCGTACTGGTGGCGAAGAATTTTCGGTTGTATTGCCCCATATGGCGCTAGCGGGAGCGTTGTCGGTGGCAGAAAGCATTCGGTCGCGGGTAGAATCCACTTCCGTTGCTGTCGCCGCAAGCGGTTTGGTCTCCTCCGTCACCATCAGCATCGGGGTGGCGTCCATCGTCCCAACGGTTGATGACAACATAGACGACTTGATCTCTGCTTCTGATCAGGCACTCTATGCCGCCAAAGATACTGGTCGAAACAAAGTATGCACCCTGTAGACCGCACCCACGACAAGGAGGTTTGTGTCATTCAATGGAACTGAAAACAAATGTGATGCGCTTGTTAGACCGAGCGAGGATCGGCTACACCCCCTATTGCTACGCCCATACAGATGCCATCAGCGGCATGGAAGTGGCAGAGGTTTTGGGTCAAAACCCAAGTCAGGTGTTTAAAACACTAGTAACAATCGGAAAATCCAACCAATATTATGTGTTTGTTCTGCCTGTCAACCAAGAACTGGATTTGAAAAAAGCCGCTTATTGTGTGCATGAAAAATCTGTGGACATGATGAAGTCGAAAGACTTGCTGGCGATTACCGGATATATTCATGGGGGCTGTTCGCCTATCGGGATGAAGAAAGTGTTCAAAACCACGATAGACGGTAGCGCCCAGAACTGGGATACGATTATTGTAAGCGGGGGAAAGATCGGCTATCAAGTAGAATTGACGCCAGAGGCTCTGCGGAAAATGATTGCGTTCGATTTTGGTGATATTGTTGTCCAAGACTTAGAATAAAATCTTAGAGCCAGTAAAAATATCATGAGACGGCTCTACGATCAGCCGCCGCATGATCCGCTCCTTTAATTCTTCCACGTGGGTAATGATGCCGACGTTGATTTTCTCTAGGCGCAGTTGTTCTAGCGATTGGACGACAAGCTGTAACAAATCTTTGTCGAGTGTGCCGAACCCCTCGTCTAAAAAGAACAGTTCGATTGGCGCGCGGTTTTTTAACTGGATTTTGGTGGCGAGGGCAAGCGCCAAGCAAAGAGACACCAAAAACGTCTCGCCACCCGACAATGTTTTCGGCGAACGCCGCACCCCGCCATTAAAATCATCTCGTATGACAAAATCAGATTCGGTTAGCTCTAGGGCATAGCGCCCATTTGTCATTGTCTTGAGCCGTTTCGTCGCTTCGATGACGATGTATTTCAGGTGGCTTCGCGACATGTATTCTGAAAATTTATTGCCCGAAAACACCGTTGCCAAGTCATTGCGAAGGTCAAACTGATGCTGTAATGACTTGATTTCTTTTTTCAGGGCGTTGACCGCTACGATTTTTTCTTTCATTTCGGCTAGCCTTTGTTTTTTTGCCCCGGCTTCGCCTGTTTTGGACAGCAACTCAGCCTGTAGCGCGTCTACTTGTGCGCCAAGGGCGGCAATGTCTTCTTGTTTGATGGCAAAATCATCAGCGCCAAGCTGTGCGTTTAATTTTTCGATGGTGTTGTGGGCTTCTTTTACTTGGTCGTCATACGAAAGGAGTTTGCGCTCGAGTTGTTCCATCGCCTCTGGTGAAAGCATCACCCGCTGTACGTCCTCGGGGTGCGCAAAGTCGTAGGCGTTCATCCGCTTCTCTACTTCGGCGGTTTGCGCCGCCAAGCTTTCCTTCAAACTGCTCAGTTGTTCGCTTCGTCTGATTTGCTCTTCTAATCGTGTTTGTCGATCCTTTGTAATTTGGTCTAGCATTTGCTTTGCTTCTTGCTCTGCCTTGGTGATTGCTTCGATTTCTCCTTCGATGCTTTCACGGTATTGCTTTGGGTCTTTGTGCTCGGTTACGGCTCCCACCGCGGCTTCTTTTTCTGCATAGGCACCTTTAAGCGCCGTAAGCTTTGCCTCCGCAACGCCAAGCGCCAGCGCAAACTGTTGTACCTTGTTTTCTGCTTCTGTTATGCTCGCTTGCTGTTGTTCCATGCTCTTGCGTATGGTTCGCTCTTGCTTTTCAAGGGCTTGCTTCTCGGCCTCCCACCCTTTGATTTTGGCATACTCTTCTGCTATATCTTGCACGCCCTCTAAGGGTTCTTGGGCAATGATTTGACTGGTCAGATGATTGTACATCTTTTTTTGCTCTAACAACACGTCTGTGTCTTTCTTGATGCCCTCTTCTAACCTCGCAACCTCCACCATGTAACGGCTTTGCTGTGCTTGTCTTTTTTCTCTGTAGAGGCGTAACTGGGTTTCGACTTCCTCTTTCTGCACAAGCCACTCGTTTCGCACGGCGGTATCCGGTAGCGATTCGTTCTTTTTATGTTCGGTTGCACCGCAAACGGGGCACGGCTTGCCCTCTTCTAATTTTTCTACCATGAGACGAACGATTTCTAAATCTTTTGTGTCTTCTATCTTTTGACCTAGCGCCACAAGCTGTGCGGCAAGGGTGTCTTCTTGTGTGTTGTCTTCTGACCACACCTTCCATCGCGCTTGAAGATTTTCCAATTTGTCTTTGGTTTCTTGCCGTTCGTTTGTTTTGTCCTCTATGGTTTTGCGAAGCCCTTCTCTCTCTGTCAAAAGTCTTCGGTTGTTCTTTTCTACTTCATAGGCGCGCTCTACTTTTTCTTTGTATTCGGCCTCTACATGAATGGTTTTCATTTTTTCTTCTATTTCTTTGGCTTGCGCCACACTCTTTTGCCTTGTCTGCTGTAGGGCGTCGATGATCTTTGTATTTTGCTCCCACGCGGATTTGTTTTGGGCGACGTTTGCTTCGAGCGTGACACGTTCTGCCTGCAATGCGCGTAGTTCAGAAAAAATCGTCTCTGCTTTTTTTAACTCGGATTGCTTGATGAGGAGGTCTGGCAAACGATTGGTTTTCACCTGTAGCGCTTGTTCGTAGGTGTTTGAGGCGTCTGCCTGTTTGCGTTCGAGTGTATCCAACTGTGTCTTCTGCTTGTCCCACGTTTCTGTGGCCACGGCGATATTGTATGCCGTCTCCTTCTGTTTGGTGATGGTGGGCTGTATGTCGTGGGCATTTTTGCTTTTTGTAAGCGACAACCGCTGTTCGTTCATGTCGTTGGATTGAGCATTTAAGAGGGTTTGCCGCTGTTTATACTGTTCGTATTCGGAGACCAGTGTAAAAATGCGCTTCGTGTTGTGCAATTTCTCTGTTTCGGCTTGCAACTGCGCCTGAATGCCTGTCATATGTGCCGCCAATTGAGAAAGCGCCTGCGCTTCTTCCTCGATTGCCTGCTCTGTCAAGTCACCAAAGACCAACAACTTCTCTTGCTCCTTTTCAAGCTTCGCTTTGCAACCATTTCTTTCTTCTCGTATCCGATCTGACAACCCTTTGCCATATTTTTCGAGCATAAAAATCCGTTCGAGCATGTTGTTTCGCTCGGCGTCCTCTAATAGCAAAAAGTCACTGAACTTGCCTTGGGGCAACACAACCGAGCACGAAAAATCTTTATAGTTTAACCCCACAAGCGCGTCAATTTGCGCATTTACATCGGCTTCTTTGTCTGCTAGGACGGCGTCTTTTGTATGCAGCCGTATGGCGTTTAGTTTGATCTTGTCTTGTTTACTTCTCTCGTAGGCGCGTTCGACAATGAAGTGGGTGTCGTCAATCGAAAACTCAAAGTACACGTAGCAAAGGTCGCTGTTCGTATTAAAAAAATCCTTGTTGCGTTTGCTCTTGCCATATCGAGAAATCTCACCGTACAGCGCAAACGTAATGGCATCGATGATGGTCGATTTCCCACTGCCCGTGGGGCCGAAGATGCCAAAGAACCCCATATCCATCAGCGTCTCAAAATCGATCTCTTGTCTACTTTGAAAGCTATTGAAACCTTCTATTTTTAGTTTAACTGGTCGCATTTTCATCACCGCCCAAGAAATCATTTAATATCTTCAAAAAAAGTTCTGTCATCTCGTCCGTCGCCTCTACTGACTTTCTGGAAAGGTAAAACGCTTTAAATTCGTCCCCAATGGATTTTTCGGTATCCATGCGGAGTGCCTCTTCCTCATCGTGACCCGAGATGATTGGCATAATTTCTACAATGTCTTTTTTTAACCCACGCATCTGCCGCATGTCGGTCATCGAAATAGATGTATCGGTTTTAATTTCCAAAAACACCCAGCACTCTTTGTCTTTGTTCTCTTCACATAATGCCAGTGCATGTAGCACATTGTCTGCCTTCCAAATTTCAATGGGCTTGCTGTTTTTTAGGTAGTGTTTGGTCACAACGGCCTCACAACCCGCGTGAAGTTCTGCGATGTACACGCACTTTGCATAATGAATTTCACTCTTGCTATATTGGATGGGTGAGCCGGAATAATAGGCGTGCGGAATCGTGCCACCGATTTTCTGCGGGCGATGAAGATGCCCCATGGCAATATAATCGGCGTTGGTCGGAAAGGCTGATGCATGCACGGCGTAGGCACCGCCTAGCTGTATGTCCAGTTCGGAACCGGATAGTTCGCCGCCCCGTACAAAAAAATGCCCCACCACAAGGTTCACTGTGTCTGCCCGAAACCGCGTGCTTGTCTCCTTCAAAATCGCTCCTATTTTTTCGGAATATGTTTTTTGAAATTCCTTATCGGTTAGCTCCTCCGAGATGATTTCGTTTAAATTCTTTTCATTTGGATATGGCATCGTGAGGATGACTGCGCGCTCGTCGCCGATCTCTATCTCCACGTACCCTTCCCCCGCGTCAACCACTGCAAAATGCGAGCCTTGGAACAACGGCACCACTGTGCGCGGTGTTCCCACCATCAGGATGCCAAGCTCTGTTGCGATGGGTGTTGCCGCTGTCAGTCGGTTTGGACTGTCATGGTTGCCCGACACGAGCAGGATTGGCCTTTTTCCATCGTCTGATAAAGTGCGTACGGCAGAATAGAATAGCTTTTCTGCCTCTGCACTGGGGTTTACGGTGTCATAAATGTCACCTGCGATGAGCACCAAGTCGATTTGCTGTTGGTCACAAAGGGCTGTTAGTTCTTCAATAAATTGCTTTTGTTCGTCTATTCGGCTGTAGCCCATTAGACTTTTGCCCAAATGCCAGTCTGACGTATGGAGTATTTTCAACTCTATCACATCCTTTTCTTTTGTTTTGGTGTCGTACGTAAAAAAGGCCCTTATTTGCCAATACCATTTTTATAAAAAACAGCACACAAACAAGAGCCGATTGAGTTGTTGTGAAGACAAGTGAAAACAAATAACAAGCCAATTGGACGGCCTGTTTTCCGCGATACTGCGTCAGCAGAACCCGCCCATAGCGCCGCTATGAACGGAACCTGTTTCCTTGTATAACGCAAAACATTCTCGCCCAATTGACCAGTTATTCATTTTCTCTTGCCTAAGAAAGCTTATTGATAATATTTTGTGCCGCTTCTTTGTCAAGCACAAACGTAACGTCTTGGTGAAGTTGTAACGCACTCGCTGGAACCTTTGGGGTAATGGCACCAAAGATTGCCTTTTCTACTGCGTCGGCTTTGTTTGCGCCAGATGCCACAAGCATTACTTTTTTTGCCATCATAATGGTTTTGATGCCCATGGAAAGCGCTCTTTTTGGCACGTCTTCGTACGAATCAAAGAAGCGCGCATTGGCTGTGATTGTGCTTTCTTGCAAATCTACAACGCTTGTTTTTGGAGAGAAGCTGTCAGACGGCTCGTTAAACCCGATGTGTCCGTTGATGCCAATGCCGAGCAATTGAAAATCAACGCCGCCCGCATCGATAATTTTTTGTTCGTACGCATCACATTCTGCCGCTGAATCAGTTGCTTCGCCGTTTGGCAGTTGCACTTGCGCCATATTGATGTTGACATGGTCGAACAAATTGTCATGCATGAAGTAATCGTAGCTTTGTTCATTGGATTTTTGAATCGGGAAATATTCGTCAAGATTGAACGATTTGACGTTTGAAAAGTCAACGCCGCCCTTTTCATATTTTTTGATAATCT
>JAVBJY010000003.1:0-7872 GCA_031546735.1 Eubacteriales bacterium | reverse complement strand
CGGCTCGACATTGGGTGGAACCAAGTTGGTAACGTCCACTTTGTCACCGCCGATTTTTTTGGCAAAGTCATACATCGCGTAGAAGCTGGTATATACCTTGATTTTTGTGTCAGGGAGAGAAGCAGAAGGGGTGACAGCATCCTCTGCCAAGGGGACTGCATCTGTTGCTTGGCAACCGACACATGACAAAACCAGCAATAAACATACAATACCATAAAAAATCTTCTTCATCGTGCGCTCCTTCTCGGCTATACAGTATTTGGAAACGTAACTCAATGACATAATATCACTTACTATATTTTTTTTCAAGGCATAGCATTAAAAGTTACAAGGGCGAACTTTTTTACCTGTCAGGAACGTGCGTCACACGGTTACTAGCCGTGATCAGTCCCCGTAGAAAAAAAGAGAAAAAAGATTGTATTTTACTGTTCAAATGGTATAATTCATGTAGATGATTTCGACACGGTTTTTGAAATCGTATATATGAATCATACCCAAAAATCCCATTCGGAGGTATTACAATGATCGGTAAGATGGCCATTCTGAATTTTTTTATCAGTGAATTGAAAGCAAATAACTACAGCGTCGCAAGACCCAATAGCCAAGAGCTAGACAATTTTAAATTTTTAGCGTATGACCGTGTACTTACAAAAGACAAACATGCACCATTCACAAATGATGCTTCAGAGGTGAACTCCACCATGTGTTTTGTCTGTAGAGGGGCAGATCATATCTACTATGTCCTTGGCAAGCTGAACGTAGAGGCCATCACCGAATCGCCACTTGCTGGCATTTACATATACTACCAAGACGGGCTTGTCTTTAATCCAAACAAAGCAGAATTTATCTACGGGGGCATTTTAAAAGACAATGATCTTTTGACCCAAATCTATCGGGCTTGTGTGATGCCCCGCGCACCAAAATGAACGATGACTTAACTCATATTTTTTTCTTTTTTCGAATACATTTGAATTATGTACGACTTTTGCCGCATGCATGTCTTTAATCTTATGCACGCGGCGCGGTCAGGTGGAGGAGAAATCATCATATGAGCAGAAAGAGTATTATTAAGGGGGCTATGATTTTAACCCTTGCAAGCCTGTTTACCCGGGTCATTGGGTTTGGCTACCGAATCTGGATGTCAAACCTGATTGGCGCCGAGGGCATGGGCCTGTATCAGCTAATCGTGCCAATTTATGGTCTGGCGTGGAGTCTATCCTCGTCGGGCTTTGCGACGACCGTCTCAAAGCTAACCGCCGCAGAAAATGCAAAACGCGAATACGGAAACATGGGGCTTATCTTAAAGCAATCGGTACTCATATCGTCATGCATTGCCCTTGTTTTGTCAGTGGGCGTTTATTTTTTTGCCGACTATATCGCAATCGCGGTTTTAAAGGATGCCCGCATTGTGACATCCTTAAAAATACTTGCGGTTATGTTTCCGTTTATGGCGGCAGGTGCATGAATGACTATGTTGGGTTTTTTAAACACATGGTATGCCGTGCAAAGGTATAAAAAACATGAATGGTATTGTTGTGCATATCCACGTCTACTTTCTCGACAAGTCGTTTCATCATCTCATTACCCCACACCGAAGGCTCCAACCCAACCAACTGCTCCATCACATCCGAAGTCCTGTTCTCTGTTACGGTCATTCCCTCGTCTTCTACATATTGGGCAAGAAGCCCCTCTCTTTTTTCTGTCAGCAGGATCAATTCCTTTTCGATTTGTTCATTTTGCAACTTAAATTGCAGTGCGCCCACGATTTCTTTTGTGTAAGCCTCCAACAGCTTCAAAGAAAGTTGGGTCTGCTGCTCGATTTGTATTTCGGTTTTTTGCAACGATGGTGCAGAGGGGGGCGGGGCGTTTTTTCGCATACTCTCGCTGTAGTGGTCATAAATGGATTGGAAATGTGTAGAAAAGAAATCCGACAGCTCGTCTTTTACGAGATCAGTCAATAGCGTCTCTTTGATGGCATTGTTTTTATGCCCACAACCCACGACACCTTTTTGTTCATATAAAATGCATGAATACTTCGGCGTGAAGTGTTCATTTTTTTTGCATTTGTAGGTAAAGGATTTGCCGCATAGACCGCAGGTGATCATGTTTGAGAATAGGTGGTGGCTACTATGGCGCGACAACCGACTTTCTCGCACATAGCGAGAACGAGTTTCAAATTGCGCTTGCACCCTGAAAAAATCCTCCGCCGACACGATGGCTTCATGATGGTTTTTGTGGATACACCAGTCTTTTTCGGCAAGGGTCTCATATTTTTGGATGGTCACATCTATTTTTTTTCTTCGTCCTTGAATGAGTGTGCCGGTGTAAAATTCGTTTGTGAGGGTTTGACGAACAATGCTGTGTGACCACGGGCGACCGTGTTTTGTGGTGTATTGTCGCTCATTTAAAATCGCCGCGATCTTTCGGATGCCGTTGCCTTTTTCATAGAGCTGAAAAATGAGCCGCACGAGTTGTGCTTCTTGTTCGTGGACGATAAAATTTTTTGAGTCTTTATCGTAGGTGTAACCGAGTGGTGCATTCGTGCTATGTATTTTTCCTTCTGCATTGTAGAGTTGCCATGTCAGTTGGATCCGCTCGCTGATTTTTCGTGATTCTTGCTCGGCGAGCCACGCGAATAACCCGAACTGGCCTTTGTCACGCAAGCTGTCAAGCCCATCTTCTACAAAGATGATGCGGATGCCGCTTTCGAATAGTTCGGCCAGTGCGGTTAGTGTCTCACGCTGGTTTCGACCAAATCGTGAATATGATTTCGCGAGAAGAACATCATATTTTTTTTGCTTTCCGTCTGCCAACAGTTTTTGGAAGGAACGGCGTTTGCGCATGTCTGTACCCGAAAATGCTTCGTCGGCATAAATGTCAAATATCTCAAACTGGTTTCGGAGGATGTAGTCTTTAAAATACTCTTGTTGGTTTGCCATACTCGTCTCTTGATCGTTGGTGGATACTCTTGCATAGATGGCACATTTCATCACAAGCGCCATTAAAACAATTTACAGTGAATCATGTCTTTAAATATAGTGGTTAGCTCTTTGTCACCATAGTGATTGGTTAGGGTGATTAGTTTTCGCCCGTCTTTGATCACTTTTATTTGTGTATTTTCATTTTGAAAGATAATTTTTGTCTCCCTCTCGTCTAGTTGTGACAAGAGAAACCCTTCGTTTTTCGTAATATATGTCAATGCTTCTTGCTCTGTGCTACACATGGTTATCACCTGCAATTGTATCGATATGGATATGTATATGGCGGCGGGCTTGTCTGTATGTACAAAGATTTGATCTGCGGCCTTACCCCTTTGGTATGCCATGCCGGTTCATGCCTACGGGGGTACTTCTACGGCCTGCAAGAACAGACTGTCCCCGCGATTAGTCAAGTCGTCGAACAGGTCATACGCATCGGGGCAATTTACATATTGGCATCTTTCTTCATCCCAAAGGGATTAGAATATGCCTGTTCACTCGCGGTTATCGGCATCAGCGTGGGTGAGATCATTGCGTTTTTCTATGTGCTGTATTCATATGGCGGGTTTAAAAAGAAAAATGCGTTTAACAAGCTACCATCGTTAAAACCATATGCCGCTTATGGTGTCATCTTCGCCATGGCAATTCCGCTGACGGCAAACAGAGTGACCGGATCATTTTTGGGTACAGTCGAAAATATTTTGATTCCACAAAAACTGCAAGCCTTCGGGCTTTCGCCAAGCGAAGCGATGGCGGCGTTTGGTCGATTGACAGGCATGGTGATGCCGCTTTTGATGTTTCCGTCGTCGTTGCTCATTGCAATCGCCACGGCACTTGTGCCCGCTGTTTCAGAGGCAAAGGCGATTAAAAACGAAGCCAGAATCAAGTACACCGTTTCCAAATCGATGCTGTTTACATCGATTATCGGCATCGGGGCAAGCGCTCTGTTTGTCACATTTGCACACGAGTTTGGCGTCGTTGTGTACAACCAAGTGGACATAGGGGGGACTTTGTTTTTGATGGGCTTTGTGTGTCCATTTTTGTATTACCAAGTGACGCTGTCGGGGGTTTTGAATGGGCTTGGAGAGCAGATGTTTATTTTTAGAAACAGTCTCCTCTCGTCGGTTATATGCATTGTATTCATCTACTTTTTGATACCAGTGTATGGATTGAATGGATTTATCGCGGGGTGGTTGGTCAGCTTGGTCGTGGTCAGCTTCTTAGACATAGAGAGGGTGATTAGACGAACGCACATCAAGATCAATTTTAATCGGTGGATCTTTAAGCCAGTGTTGTCGGCGATCGCCTGTTCGTTGGTGATGAAACTGGTCGCGAAGAAGTTTATATACGCGTTCTTTGGGGATGCGTGGGGGCTTGCGGTTGCGGCTTCGTTATTGACGGTGTTGTATTCGTTTTTTATTTTGGCCATGGGCGTTGTTTCGTTTAAAGACATTCGGGCTGTGTTTGGCAGTGTTTTTTCAAAGAAGGGATAAAAAATTAGAGGGCAACGCGCATGTTTCACGCGTTGCCCTCTAACTTTTTAAGAAAAACGGTTAAACCCTGAGTTTTGCTTCTTCTTCCAACGCGGTCACCCATTGGTTCAATGTAGCGGTTGTGTGTTCAACTGCCTCACGCATACAGTCATTTTGTACTCCACGATCTGGTGTCGCCCGGCTAGGCGTGCTTGCCTCCAACGCCGTGAGGTGCATGGCTTGGAAGTGATCTAGCAATTTCTTTAGCGGAGGCAAATGGGGGACTTTGTCTAGCATCTTCTTCAAAATTGAGCAGATTGCTTTCAGCAAGTACAACAGCACATCGGGGCTGTGTACGGCAGAATGAAAAAGATGGTTTGAAATGGCGGTGAGTTGGAGTAGGGCACGGGCAAAGTTCAATAGGTTGGAAGGTTTGGACAAAATGCCGCGTACGATTTCTTCGCATGCCAGTGTCCTTAAACTTTTTTCATTTGACGCCTCGTCTTGCCCGCCGAACGCCGCTTCAATTGTCGCGACCAACACATCCGGTTCTTCATATAACAAATCATTTATGTGCTGATCAAACGCCTTATCCTTGGCCGTTAAATCGAAAAACAGAAGGCTGATGTTGGCGATGGCTTTCGCGATTTGTTCGTTCGAGGATTTTCTCTTTCGCATCATAAGCGAAATGATGGCTCTTGCCGTTTTGTCGCGCTGATCTTTGTACTGGTCGTCAGACAGAAATGAAGTGACGATGCAGTGAATGACCGTTGCAATGATGCTACTTTGGTGTTTGTTGCCGATTTGCCCCTGTGCGGTTCGCAGTGCGTCTGGGCAGTGAAAATAAGACAAAGGGTCACCATATGGACGCCCGTTCTGCGGTTCGCCGCGCCAGCCACGATAGAAGGCGGTATCAGACAAATAAACGCCAAGGCCGTTGACAAAATCTCTTTGCTCTGCCAATAGATGCAGACCCTTTCGGGTTTTGATGTTAGGGGCATACTTTTTGAAAAAGGGAAGGGAGAAACCCTGTCCATCGATAGAAACGCAGGCATTAACATAATGGTCTGGGCACACGATGGACACATACTGCGCCTTGTTGCCGCCCTTCGAATGTCCGGCAACGGTCAGTGTGTTTGGCGACAATTGCTCTTTGACTTTTACGACAAACCGTAGCGCCGCTTTCTGCTGCACCGTGTCCGACTGCACCAAGCCGTCTGCGTTATCAAGCCACTCTTCATCGCCACATGTGCCGCGAAAGACGACGTACGCGTTTCGTGCCGTGTCCATAAAACAGACGGCACGCTGCCCGGGCAATACGTCCGGTTGGAACTGCGTCACATCCTCATAAAGCACAATATGCAAATCGGATAGTGCCGCGTCGTCCAGAATATCTTGTAGCACCTTGTTCCAATCTTCTCGCGTCATTTCGCAGGGCAACTGGTTGCCCAAGCCGACAGTGTGCATGTAAAGAACAAGGTCGCCGACGGTTTCTTTCGGTGACGCATGGAGGATGCCGTCCAGATAAACAAAACAGCAAAGCCTTTCGATCTGCCATTCATTTAAAGGCACTACGTCCCCGTCATGTGCCATGGGTGGAACACGGTCAATTGGATTAATGGTATGGGCTTCGTCAATATAATACGTGGCGGTCTGCCCGGTAGGTGGAGAGGCAAAAGGGTCGCTTGTTGACAAATCCCCATATACACATTCAATCCAGAACCCGCTTGCTTGTTGTGCCATAACAGTGACGAATGCTTCTGCCTGTTTTTGAAAATCATCATGATCGCCAATTGCATCAATATGTACAATCATATGTCCAACTGAAACATCTAGCGTATACGTGGTAAAAAAATTTGCGGCGGCGGCATCAGCCATTGTCTGTATGGCAGGCAGGACAAGCATGTCGTGGTAAGAGTCTGTCATCTGGTATCCATCTGGCGACTCTTCTCCAAAAACGGTAAATGCGTCGCCGCTCTCTGTTTGGCGAACGTCAAAGCGGTCTGCCGACAGGCCCCATGTTTGCCCGATGTAGCCGACGATTTCGAAAGGCTTGTGGTATCGAGTGCTTAGGTAGTGAAGCACGGACGCTTTCTTTTGCTGGTAATCCATAGAACGGGTAGCCTCCTTTTGTATGAGGATTAATCTTGGTTGGATTTGCTACAGTCTCTTTTGATACCTTGGCTAGACTTCTAATTTCACTGGCGACAACAGAAAACGTCTTGCCATGTACGCCTGCGCGCGCCGCTTCCACAGATGCATTTAACGAAATCAGATGATGCCGTCAATTGTCTTTGCCGTTGGGGATTGTTTTGCTGTATGTATCGGATATGTGCCCATGTGCAAATGTCTGCACCCAACGCAACGGTCCACTTCGATTTCAATTATTTTACGCATACAAATCCTCCAATGTGGTGGCATTTAACCTGTGCAAAATTGGTTTGTTTAATCGAAACTATATTTACAGTATAAATCAAAAACGGCAAATGAACAACCCCGATGCAGAGCCTAAAAATAAAAAGTCTACAGTGTTATTGATAGAGGATGAGTACAATCGCCTCAATCGGATCATCACTTTTGTTGCAAATCCCGTGCCTAGAGCCATTGGTCGTATACAAAACATCCACGGCGCAATCCGTGGCGCGCTCGTCGTTGTCATTAAATTCGGCTACACCTTTTAGCACAAAACACCTTTGGCAGATGCATTGTCTTTTTTTCATGTATTTCATCACAAATTCGTGCATTTCATCACACATATATTGTTTAACAAACCACCAAGACATATGATAACCTATGCCTTTTTATATTTTGCGAAAATGAAAGCAGAAATGAAAATGGAAACAGGAACAGAAATAAAAACCAAGGAGGAGAAAAATTTGCAAAACAAAAAAGTTTTAAGTTTTTTTATGGGGGCGCTTGTCTTTACAACGGCGTTGTTTTCGAATTTGGCGGCGGCGTCCGAAACGCCTCTAAAAGATGTCGGAGGACATTGGGCAGAATCTTCTATTAACAAGTGGGTAGAGAGTGGGAAAATATCCGGTTATGAAGACGGTACATTTAGACCAAACGATTTTATTACGAGAGCAGAATTGGCTACGCTTGCAAACAAGGCGTTTGGCTTTGTAGAAAAGAGTGACAAGGCGTTTTTAGATTTAAATTTGCAAAAATGGTACGGAGACGCCATGCGGATTGCTGTACAAGCGGGATACATGGCGGGCTATCCAGACGACACCCTAAGACCAGAACACGTGATTACCCGTGAAGAAGCCGCGGTTGTGGTGTCAAAAATCGTGGGAGCCGACGAAAATACAATGGCATCTGAAAATTTTACAGACGCTGCCAGTTTCACTTGGAGCAAAGGGTTCATCGGTGGTATTTCTTCATTAAATATCTTGTCTGGATACCCTGACGGAACGTTTAAA
>JAVBJY010000084.1:0-8468 GCA_031546735.1 Eubacteriales bacterium | reverse complement strand
ATCGCGGCGTTACAAATCAAGAAAGATTTTTGTTGTATACCGCCAGAACAATTGGTGAACCTAACTGTGTCTGCCAGAAAAATTTCAGAAATTGCAAACGTTTCATTTAGCGACCGAGAGCCGTTTGTGGGGCGCAGTGCTTTCGCTCACAAAGGTGGCATGCATATAGATGGCGTGAACAAAAAGCCAACCAGCTTTGAGCATATAAACCCCGAAATGGTGGGGAACGAGCGAAAGTTTTTGACAAGCGAAGTAGCAGGGCGCAGTACAATCTTGGCCATGATCCAAAAAATTAATCCGAATATCCAACGGGATTCTGAAGAAACAACAAAAATCATCGAGCGATTAAAAGAACTGGAACACGAAGGCTACCAGTTTGAAGGTGCCGAGAGCACCTTCGAACTGGTCATTCGGAAAATACTGGGCAAGTACAAACCATTTTTTGAACTTGTCCATTTCAAAATCATTGGTGAGCAACCGTATGTGGAAGGCGAAAGCGCCTCCGCGCTCATCAAGGTGATTGTCGACAATGTGGTCGAGATTAAGGCGGCAGAGGGCGCAGGCCCCGTTAACGCCCTTGACAAAGCATTAAGAGGCGCACTCGAAGTGTTCTATCCTTCGCTATCGGATGTACACTTGACAGATTTCAAAGTGCGGGTGCTTGATAGCAAGTCGGCAACGGCGTCAAAGGTTCGGGTTTTAATCGAATCGTCAGATGGCAATGATAGTTGGACGACAGTGGGCGTTTCAAAAGATATTATTGAAGCAAGCTGGATTGCCCTTGTGGATTCAATCGAATATAAATTAATCAAAGACATTGAAGAAAAATTTAAAGCGTATATGTAACGAAGCTAGCGCAAAAAATGAGGAGGAATTACCAAATGGGTATGACGATGACGCAAAAAATATTAGCGGCGCACGCTGGTCTTGAAACTGTAAAGGCCGGGCAACTAATAGAAGCGAAGCTTGACTTGGTGTTGGGCAATGACGTCACAACGCCCGTTGCGATTCACGAGTTTAACAAAATCGGGATCAGTGACGTGTTTGACAAGCAAAAGATTGCAATTGTACCAGACCATTTTACACCAAACAAAGACATCAAGTCGGCAGAGCACTGCAAGCTTGTGAGAGAATTCGCAAAAGAGAAACAAATTGAAAACTACTTTGAAGTGGGGCAAATGGGCATCGAGCACTGTTTGTTACCTGAAAAAGGCTTGGTTGTGCCGGGTGACGTTGTCATCGGGGCAGACTCTCACACCTGTACATACGGCGCACTCGGGGCATTTTCGACCGGTGTCGGCAGTACAGATATGGCAGTGGGCATGGCAAGAGGTGTCGCTTGGTTTAAAGTGCCCGAAGCGCTCCAATTTGTTTTGACGGGCAAACCAGCGAAGTGGGTAAGTGGCAAAGACATCATTCTTCATATCATCGGCATGATTGGTGTGGACGGCGCGCTTTACAAATCGATGGAATTTGTAGGGGACGGGTTACAACATTTGTCGATGGACGATCGGTTTACCATTGCCAACATGGCAATCGAAGCCGGTGGCAAAAATGGTATTTTCCCTGTAGACGACAAAACATTGGCGTACGTAAAGGCACATGCAACAAAGCAACACGCTGTGTTTGAAGCCGATCAAGATGCTGAGTACGAAGCTGTGTACACAATCGACTTGAGCACCTTACGCCCGACGGTTGCGTTCCCACATCTTCCAGAAAACACAAGGACGATTGACGAAGTAGGCGATATCAAAATCGACCAAGTTGTCATTGGCTCTTGTACAAATGGTAGAATGGAAGACCTTCGAATCGCCGCGTCTATTATACGAGGCAAAAAAGTAGCAGACGGGCTTCGTGTCATCGTATTTCCAGGCACCCAAAAAATATATTTGGAGGCATTGGAAGAGGGCATTATCAAAGATTTTGTAGAAGCGGGTGCCGTTTTTAGCACACCGACTTGCGGACCTTGCCTTGGTGGGCACATGGGCATCTTGGCGAAGGGCGAGCGCGCGCTTGCGACAACCAACCGTAATTTTGTCGGACGCATGGGTCATCCCGAATCAGAAGTGTACTTGGCAAGCCCTGCTGTTGCGGCGGCGTCTGCCTTGACAGGCAAGATTACAAGCCCTGAAAATGTATAGAGAGCCGTGGAGGTAAACAAAAATGATAGCAGAAGGTTCTGTTTTTAAATATGGAGACAATGTAGACACAGATGTCATTATTCCAGCACGGTATTTGAACTCTTCCGACCCAAAGGAATTGGCCAAATATTGTATGGAAGACATCGACAAAGATTTTACGAGTAAGGTAGCAGAGGGCGACATTATCGTAGCCGATAAAAACTTCGGCTGTGGCTCGTCGCGAGAACATGCACCGATTGCCATAAAGGCATCTGGCATTTCATGTGTCATCGCGTCTACGTTTGCAAGAATTTTTTATCGCAATGCGATTAACATAGGCTTACCGATTCTCGAATGTGACGAAGCGGCCAAAAAGATTGAAAAAGGCGACCGTGTAAAGATTGATTTTACAACGGGTAACATCGAGAACATCACAAAGAACGAAACCTATCACGCCGAACCATTTCCAGAATTTATGCAACAAATCATGGCGGCGGATGGGCTTATTAACCAAACCAAAGAGAAGTTAGGAGTGAACTAAAGAATGAAGTACAACATTGCAGTTATACCGGGTGACGGAATTGGTCCGGAAGTGATTTCCCAAACAACTTTGGTTTTGGATAAAGTAGCGGAAAAGTTTGGACACACCTTTCAATATACAGAAGTAGATGCAGGCGGCATCGCCATCGATAAATTTGGCGAGCCGTTGCCTCAAAACACCATTGACATCTGTAAGGCAAGCGACTCGGTTTTATTGGGCGCTGTCGGCGGTTGGAAATGGGACACGTTGCCGGGCGACAAACGCCCAGAGCGTGCGCTCCTTGGGCTACGAGGCGAGTTGGGGCTGTATGCAAATCTTAGACCTGCTGTTTTGTACGCGCCGCTTCGGGGCGCATGCCCGCTTCGTGCAGATATCGCGGCAGACGGCATCGATATCATGGTGGTGCGTGAACTGACAGGCGGTATGTATTTCGGCGACCGTGGACGCAAACAAACAGAAACGATGGGCGAGGCCGCATGGGATACAGAGATGTATTCTGAAGAAGAAGTAAGACGAATCGCGAAAGTTTCTTTTGACATCGCTATGCAAAGAGGCAAGCGACTTACAAACGTGGATAAGGCGAACGTGCTTGAGTCGTCCAGACTATGGAGAAGCGTTGTGCTAGAAGTAGCAAAAGACTATCCAGAGGTTGTACTTGATCATATGTATGTAGACAATGCCTCGATGCAATTAATCCGAGATCCAAAACACTTTGATGTGTTGTTGTCTACCAATATGTTTGGCGACATTCTATCTGACGAAGCCAGCCAGATTACAGGCTCTATCGGTATGTTGCCGTCTGCAAGCTTAGGCCGTAGTGGCTTGGGCATGTACGAGCCGATCCACGGCTCGGCACCAGACATCGCAGGCAAAGACATCGCCAATCCGATTGCAACCATTTTATCGGTTGCAATGATGTTAAAATATTCGTTTAAATTAGAAGAAGAAAGCAAAACACTCGAAGCGGCTGTTTCCAATGTGCTAAACGAAGAGTACCGCACAGGGGATATTTTCTCAGATGGCATGAAGAAAGTCGGCACAAAAGAGATGGGTCGTTTAATCTTAGCACGCATATAAAATATAATCTATTACATTACACTACAATATGAGAATGGAGCGATTGACAATGAGTGATTTAATTTATTTAGACGGCAAGTTTGTAAACAAAGAAGATGCACAGGGTTCTGTTTTTGACCACGGTTTTTTGTACGGCGACGGCGTATTCGAAGGCATTCGCGCGTATAACGGCAGAGTGTTTAAATTAAAAGAGCACATCGACAGAATTTTTGCGGCGGCAAAAGCGATTATGTTAGACATCCCAATGTCTAAAGAAGAGTTGACCAAAGTAGTCGTAGAATCTTGTAAGGTAAACAACTTGAAAGATGCCTACATTCGCTTGATTGTATCAAGAGGCGTTGGCGATTTGGGACTAAGCCCAACAAAATGTGCTGGTGCATCCGTCATTTGTATCGCGGGCACAATTAGCCTATACCCCGCAGAAATGTACAAAAGCGGTATTCCTGTTATTACGTCTGTACAAAGACGCAACAAAGCGACTATCTTGGATCCGCAAATTAAATCATTAAATTACTTAAACAACATTTTAGCAAAAATCGAAGCAAACCGTGCCAACGCACAAGAAGCGATCATGCTAACAGAAGATGGGCTGGTAGCAGAATGTTCGGGCGATAATATTTTTATTATCAAAGATAACGTCATCTACACGCCTCCTGTTTATCTTGGCATTCTCGATGGCATCACAAGAAACACAGTAATCGAATTGGCAAGAAAAGCGGGCTACGAGCTAGTAGAAAAAGAGTTCACATTGTTTAACGTATACAACAGTGACGAATGTTTTTTAACAGGCACAGGCGCAGAATGTATCGCGGTTACCTCTGTTGACGACAGAACCATTTCAACAGGTGTTGCAGGACCGATTACAACTGATCTTTTAAAGATTTTCCAAAACTATGTTACAACAGTAGGCGAACCGATTCAATAAGTTGAGGTGTATACATTGAATAGTGATAGAGTAAAAAAAGGGTTTGACAGAATCCCTCACCGCTCGTTGTTTAAGGCGATGGGGTATACAGATGAAGAATTGAAAAAACCGTTAATCGGCGTTGTAAATGCCCATAACGAAGTAATCCCTGGTCACATCCATCTTGACGACATTGCGAAGGCAGTGAAGGCGGGGGTATTGGCGGCCGGTGGCACGCCGATGGAATTTCCATCCATCGGCATCTGCGACGGCATCGCTATGGGGCATATCGGCATGAAATTCTCGCTTGCGAGTAGAGAGTTAATCGCCGATTCCATTGAAGCGATGGCGATGTCTTATGCATTTGACGGGCTTGTGTTGATCCCAAACTGCGATAAAATCGTGCCGGGCATGATGATGGCGGCGGCAAGGCTCAACATTCCGTCGATTGTCATAAGCGGTGGGCCGATGTTGGCCGGAAAAATCCATTCGGGTACCGAAAGCGTGACATTATCCAAAACATTTGAAGCGGTCGGTACGTTTCATGCTGGTAACATGACAGAAGAAGAAGCGTTGGAAATCGAGAACAATTCATGTCCGACATGCGGCTCATGTGCAGGGATGTACACGGCAAACAGCATGAACTGTTTAACCGAAGTGTTGGGCATGGGTCTGCCAGGCAACGGCACGATACCGGCTGTCTATTCCGAGCGTTTGCGCTTGGCAAAACAAGCAGGCGGCAAAATTATGGAACTGGTTGAAAAAGATATCAAACCACGCGACATCATGACAGAAAACGCGGTGCGCAATGCACTTACGGTGGACATGGCGCTAGGCTGTAGCACAAACAGCATGTTGCATTTGCCAGCGATCGCCCACGAAGCCGGTGTCGTCATCAATCTCGAGATTGCAAACGACATTAGCGCAAAAACACCAAACCTTTGTAAGCTTGCCCCTGCTGGCAACCACGATGTCGAGCAGTTACACGCGGCAGGTGGCGTTCCAGCTGTAATGAAGGAATTGGCAAAATTAAACTTACTGTCATTAGACGGCATCACCGTGACCGGAAAAACAGTAGGCGAAAATATAGAAAAAGCAGTCAACAAAAATACAGACGTTATCAGAACAGCTGAAAATCCATATAGCACAACAGGCGGTATCGCCGTATTAAAAGGAAATTTGGCGATAGACGGTTGCGTTGTAAAGCGCTCGGCAGTTGCGCCAGAAATGTTACAGCATGCAGGTCCCGCCAAGGTGTTTGGATGTGAAGAACAGTGCATAGAGGCGATCTTCGGCGGCAAAATACAAAAAGGTGACGTTGTGGTCATTCGCTATGAAGGGCCAAAAGGCGGGCCGGGCATGCGTGAAATGCTTTCGCCCACTTCCGCACTCGCGGGCATGGGGCTTGACAAACATGTGGCACTGATTACAGACGGCAGATTCAGCGGTGCGTCCCGTGGTGCTAGCATCGGGCACGTTTCGCCAGAAGCGGCAGTCGGTGGCAACATCGCGCTCGTAGAAGAAAACGACATCATTCACATCGATATCAACGCGGGCGTTATTGCACTGGAAGTATCGGATGAGGACTTGGATGCCCGCCGTGCAAAATGGGTAAAACCAGAACCCAACATCAAAACAGGGTATCTCGCAAGATATGCAAGATTTGTAAGCAGTGCCGCAAAGGGTGCTGTTCTTACCCTAACGGACTAGAAAGGAAGTATGTGATGCAACTAACCGGAGCCGAAATAATAATAGAATGTTTAAAAGAACAAGGTGTTGATACGATATTTGGATATCCTGGCGGCGCCGTGTTAAATATATATGATGCGTTGTATCACCATCGGGATGAAATCAAGCACTACTTGACCGCCCATGAACAAGGTGCTGCCCATGCCGCAGACGGATATGCAAGAGCCACCGGAAAGGTAGGCGTTTGCCTTGCGACCAGTGGCCCAGGGGCTACCAATCTTGTCACAGGCATCGCAACCGCCTACATGGACAGCGTGCCCATGGTTGCGATTACGGGCAACGTGGCGGTTCCTTTGCTTGGCAAGGATAGCTTTCAAGAAGTAGACATTGCGGGCATTACGATGCCGATTACGAAGCATAATTTTATCGTAAAAGATGTAAACAGCTTGGCTGATATTATACGCAAGGCATTTTACATCGCCAAAGAAGGGCGACCAGGGCCTGTGCTTGTAGACATTCCGAAGGATATCACAGCAACTTTAGCAGAATATGAACCAAAGCAACCCATTCCATGTTCACGCAATACAAAAGACTTTCACGATGAAGAAATCGTGGAGGTAGTCTCGCTTATTAACAAGGCAGAGAAGCCGTTTATCTATGCGGGTGGCGGCATTATCATTTCGGAAGCCGCCGAAGAATTGCTTACCTTTGTCGAAACAATTGATGCGCCGATTAGCGTCAGTAGCATGGGGCTAGGCGGGTTTCCGTCTAGCAACCGCCACTTCACGGGTATGATCGGGATGCACGGCACAAAAACGTCCAACATATTGGCATCGACCTGTGATTTGCTTATCGTCGTGGGCGCGCGGTTTAGTGACCGTGTGGCGACGAATGTACAAAAATTTGCACCCAATGCAAAAATTGTTCATATCGACATTGACGCGGCCGAAATTAACAAAAATATCCGTGTACACTGCTCGATTATTGGCGACTTAAAAGAAGTGCTACAGCGGATCAATACAAAGTTAGACAAGCATGTACGAACAGAGTGGATGGCGGTTGCAGAAGAGATGAAGGCAAGCGGCACGAAGCCAACGCAAGATCGAACGGTGTTAAGGCCAAGGCATATTATGGACAAGATCAGTGAATATGTGAAGCAAGATGCCCTTGTGGTAACCGAAGTCGGCCAGCACCAGATGTGGGCGTGCCAGTATATCCAGTTTGAGAAGCCGCGTACGCTTCTAACGTCTGGCGGGTTGGGTACGATGGGCTATGGCTTGGGTGCGGCGATTGGTGCCTCTATCGGGTGCCCAGGGCGTATCGTGTTTAATATCGCCGGAGACGGTTGTTTCCGAATGAATAACATTGAACTGGCAACGGCAGTTGAATATGAAGTTCCGCTCATCGTTATTTTGGTTAACAACCATTCGTTGGGCATGGTGCGGCAGTGGCAATCCCTTTTCTATGATTCAAGGTTTTCGAGTACAAACTTGGGCGACAAGATGACAGACTTTGTGAAGTTGGCAGAAGCCTATCAAGCGGTTGCTTTTCATGTTACAACAGTAGACGAATTTGAACGGGCAGTGGACGAAGCGGTCGCGCTGAAGCGTACGGTTGTCATCAACTGTGAGATCGATCGAGACGAAAAAGTGCTTCCAATTATCCCGCCGGGGGCGTCTATTGACGAAGTGGTGACAGAGTAAAGTTTTGAGAGGGTTGAGACAATGATTTCAAACAAAATGCGTGACCTCGTAAAAAATGGTTCGGCAATCAGAGCCATGTTCGAAGAAGGAAAAAAAATGGCGGCACAGTTTGGTGCCGAAAATGTATACGATTTTTCACTAGGCAATCCTTGTGTGCCGCCGCCGCAATCGGTTCGGAACCATGCCATTGATATTTTGCAAAACGAGCCTGAGATGCTTGTGCATGGCTATATGAGCAATAGTGGCTATGAAGATGTGAGAACGCGCATTGCAGATTCTATCAACCAAAAGCAAGGCACTGCCTTCTCGCAAGACAATATTTTAATGACGGTGGGTGCCGCTGGTGCCATTAACGTCGTTTTGAAGACGTTGTTAAATCCACAAGATGAGGTTATTTTATTTGCCCCTTTCTTTGGAGAATATAACAACTATAT
>JAVBJY010000079.1:0-12386 GCA_031546735.1 Eubacteriales bacterium | reverse complement strand
AACTGCTTTCACTAAATGTCTTATCAAATATTTGTGTCAACACTTGGTTTATCGCTTGTTGAATTACTCTATCAACGACCGTTGGTATCCCTAACATTCTTTTGCTTCCGTCGTCTTTTGGTATTTCTACCATCAACACTGATTTGGGTTTATATGTTTCGTTCAATAGCTCTTGGAGCAACGTGTCCTTGTTTTCTTTCAACCAGTTTTTCAGCTCATATACCCTCATCTTGTCAATTCCTTGGCTTCCTTTGTTTCGGTATACTTGTTGGTATGCTTTGTTCAGATTGTCTTTTGCAAGGATTCGTTCCATTAAGTTCTCCATACAGTTTCTACCTCTCGTTTCATTCTAAAGGCGCTATACGCTTCTTGTTACCCTTTGGGATTCCACCCATACTCTCGCAAGTCTAGCTTTGCTTTACCCGTTTTCTGTATTTAACTACGTCTTTAGCTTTGACGGTTTCGAAGCTTTATTCTGTTTCAGTCCTTCGTTGAAAAAAAACTTTTCAACTACTATGACGTCTGCTGACTTCTTATGGTTTAATTGCATATCTCTATGCAGTTTCAGTTCTCACTGCCCCATAAGACCTCACGGGGTAAGGACTACCACTTTCCTCTCATCTACTTGCCACATTTACTGACGCACCTTTCGGAAGTGTTTGGGATTTTGACTTGTTTCGCAGTCTTGTCCAGTTGCGCCCGCCTAATATGATTCCTGTTCGTCAAGCCACGAGTTTGCCTTAGACTTCCTTCAGATTCTTCCTCACGAAAGACACCCTTGTCCTCAGCTAGTAGTTCGTTCACTTCTACGCCTACAGCGAACTTTCATCGCCTAGTTGTAGTCCATGCCCGTCGCACAAAAAGGAGAAAGGCGGTCGTAGCATTGCGACCGCCTTTCTCCTTTTTCGTTGCAAAAAATTTTATATGGTATCTATTTTTTTAGCTCGATGGTTGTAGCCTTTAAAATATCCTCTGCCGACAAACCATTCTGGCTACAAAGTTCTAGCAATCTATCCCCCAAATGCTTTGGGTATTCCTCTACCATCGACGAATGTTTACTTCTTCTCTTTAAAATCAAAACAGCTGGTTCAAAAAAGGCGATTGACGTCATAAACCCACCGATCAATGTGATAAAATCTGCGGCGAAAATATGGGTCATCATTTCAATGTCTCCCATATGCTCAAACGCAATCACTAACCTGCCAAAAAAACCAATGAGTGACGCAACGACGACTGTTTTAGAGAGCAATCGAAATAGTTCTGCTGCCCGTTCTCGCTCTTCATCGTCAATAACATACTTTTTTGAAATAATGGCATTCAAGCCCATAATAAAGGTCTTAAAGCTAGATGTCGCCACGACAACACCAGATATAGACGCCAAAATGATAATGACGGTGGCCGGGTTGAGATAAAAAGAAAAATTAAAACCAACTATGTACCCGAACATAGCAAGACCAATATACATAATGAGCACACCAATGAAATACATAAAATCCCCTCCGTTTACTTCTATTTAACTTTTACACTGCCTAAACCAGTTCGCGTCTACCTCTCACACCTCCCACCAGTTCGCCGCTACCCCTGTGATGCAATCATACCACGGCATTCATGAAGAAGTCATAGCATAAACATGAAGGTTTGATGAAGCTTATACCGTTTTCATTCGGATGTGTATGGTTGTCCCCTCGCCTGGTTTGCTTTGCGCCGAAATTGTGTAACCGTGCGCCTCTATAATTTCCTTGGCAATGGCCAACCCTAATCCCGTTCCGCCAGTTTGCCTCGTTCTTGAATCATCAATTCTAAAAAATCTGTTAAAAATTTTCTCCAGATATTCTTGTTCGATTCCCAAGCCTTTATCCGATATCGATAGGTTGGCATATTGCGCCTCTGTCTCTACGGTGACTACAATTTGTTTTTTGTGTTCACTGTATTTAACGCTATTGGCAAAGACAATGCGTATGACTTGTTTGATGGCGTTATAATCTGCAACGATCTCGATCGGCTCGGTAGATTCATAGGCAATATCAAATTCTGCATGAAGCATTTTTTGCTCGGAAACACATTCCTCTATCAGCGACGTTAGGTGAAACCGTTTCATATCATACTGCATCATTTTATTGTCTGTACGAGAAAAGAACAATAAATTTTCAATCAACTCATTCATTGATAAAGCTTCCTCTTTGATGGTGCCAAGCCCCGCATGAAGTGTCTCTGCGTCATCTTTGCCCCATCGCATAAGCATATCGGTATGCCCCACGATGACCGTAATGGGCGTAACCAGTTCGTGTGATGCATCTGATATAAATTGCTTTTGATTGTCTATGTATGCACTAATTTTAGAGGACATCTGGTTAAACGCGTAGGCGTACTCTCGTAGCTCATCTTCTGCGGAATCAATAAAAATCTTACTATTAAAATTCTGATTGGAGATGGATTTCACTTTTTCAATCATCACCCGAACTGGATTTAAAACCTTATCGATAATCAATACACTAATGACAAAACAAACAACCGCCACCATGATTAAAAACAAGGCAATCATGACAAAATCGGTTGCCGTCTGGTCGGTTAGGGCTATCGTACAAAAGACTTCGATGTTATATACTCCATCTTCAACATCTTTGTACTGAATGCCCGTTTGCTTGTCGATCTTCTGCCCGCCCGAACCATCATACTGCATGTTTTTGGCTTGATCATATACAATAAAATAAGTATTGGGATATTGAATGTCGGCATAGGGCACGCCTTTCTGGATTTGATCGGCAATAAACTGTGCTCCACCCTCCAGTACGTTTTTTTGTATGTGTCGCATTCGGCTATCAAATGCAAACGATAGAGAGAGAAACAACAGCACCATCGCACCAATGATCATCATTGTCGAAAACAGCGCCAGTTTTGTTGCACTTTTTAGTTTGGTAAACCTTGGACGGTTCATGACCGAATCACATATCCTTTGCCTCTTACCGTTTCGATATATGGCGTTTCGGTATATTGTGCAATCTTTTTGCGTATGTTTTTCATATTGACATCGACCACATTCGAATTGCCCAAAAAATCACCATACAATTTGCTCAAGATTTGCTCCCTTGTGAGCACCCGATCTGCATTCTGCATGAGATGAAACAAAATCTCAAATTCTGTTTTTGTCAACACCAAGTCATTTCCCTCGATACGCGCTAAACATCCATTGTATTCAATGTCTAGCCCTCTGATCTGTATACATGGCATCACGCGATTGCGTTCTATGTTGCGCTCAATTCTAGCAAGCAATTCCATCGTGTCAAATGGCTTTGTTATATAGTCGTCTGCCCCTGATTTAATCAGCAATACTTTGTCGAAGGTATCTTTGCGGGCGGTCAGAATAATAACAGGCACACGGCTACTCTTTCTTATGACTTGCAGCACCTCTAAACCATTGACAAGGGGAAGCATTAAGTCCAACAAAATCAAATCGTATGGCTGTTGTGCAAAAAGCGCAAGACCCGCTTGCCCGTCATACGCCACCTCCACTTCATAATCAGCACGCACCAACTCCGCCAAAAGAAACGAAACAATATTTTTTTCATCTTCACACAATAAAATTCTATTTTTCATCATAAAACCCCACCTTTCTGCGCCCGCTTGCCGTACGGCTTCGCAACATCACGTTAAGAAGTTGACCGTTCAAATATACTGCTTAGCGGATGATTTTGAAATAGTTTTGCGTCAATTCTCGGAACGCTCCAACTGAGATTTGCTGCAAAACTATTACTTTGGCCCGCTAAGCAGTATATACTGCCGGAGGATTCTATATTCTTCAACCATATCCTCAAATTTAATTCGGCAATTGGCCGGACTGGTTGACGAAAGATAAATGGGCGAAATGGGATACGCTTCGCTTTTACAAAGCTTGTTATAGTATTCTGTCGCCTTTTTGCCAGTCGTAAAAACGGCTTTTATGTCAGCTTCTCGAAAAATACAAGACAGATCATTGGCAACCGGATTTGAAATGCTGCTATCGTCTGCCCCCTGTATCTCACACACCTTTAAAACGTCCCAGAGGGCGATGCCGTTGCGCAATAATAACTCTCTCTTTTCTTCATTGCTTTCTGGTATTGTTTGCATAAGCACTTGCCCCATTATCTTCCAAAATCTGTTCTGCGGATGAGAATAATAAAACCCGATTTCTCTTGATTTTGGCGATGGCATTGTGCCAAGAATGATTATTTTTGAGTTTTGGTCATAAATGGGTTTTAAATTGTGGGTTACCATCTTCTTCGCCCCTCTCCGATGCGATACTGCTTAAATTTTACTTGTCTAACATTTATATTTATTGTATAATAGGCATATAATAGAAAAGAGAAAGTGCTTTAACACTTTCTCTTGGCACAACCACTTTAAAGGTGGTTAGGCTTGCATGTTACTTTGATGAAAATAACCGCATACCTTTGCGTGGAGGGCGGTTATTTTTTTGCGTTATTGTCTTTCATCATTGCAATAATGAGTAACCCAAAGGTTAACATCAAATATATTGCTTGAAATGTAGACATGGCATCACCTCCCTTTGAGAAGGCTAAGCCTAACCACCCTTATGCACTTGTGCTTATTCTACTCAAACTCGGCGATAACCCTACAAGGAAGCCCTGTGTAACCCATGAACCGACTCGGATATGTGTGCACCTTAAACGCTTTTCCGTTTGCTTGCTGTAACAAAATATCCAAGTCGCATAAGTTTTCGATAATAAAGATATTGTGATCCGCGCAGAACTGGTCGGCCGGCACATGTTCTAGCCCTCTACGCACACCCGACATGTCAAAGCCCAACAGACTGATGTTCATATCGACCAACGTGCGAATCAGCCGTTGCGAGAGTTGTGGATGATCATTGAAGTACGCGTCCGAACCGTATTCTACAGTTTCGATGGTTGCTGTACGCAAAATAACAAAATCTTGTGGTTCTACCTTGCTTATGTCAAAATCTTCACTCTCGATGTCTCTTCCCTTTACTGCACTCACATCAAATACTTTTCCGTTCCGTTCGCAGTATTCCAACGGAAATTCTTTATCCATCACGTCAAAATGTGTTCCGAAATGCCCAAACAGCGTAAAATCTTTATCCGTGGCCATGACCATAAACCGCTCCATCATTTCCTTGCTGAGTGGGTGAGTCAAATCAATACGCATTATTTTTTTCTCCTTTTTATTCTATCTTTTTGTCTTGTTGTTGATGTATACGCCATCTGGTATACGGATATGATTAAAGTTTCAATCCATGATCATTGGGCAATCCGTTACGCTCTGTTTCGTTCAAATTGTTCAACCAAGCTCTTTAGCGAATCCGATTGCTTCGAAAGCTGGACGGCTGAATCAACACTATGAAGCGATACATCTCTCGTCGTTACGGCCATCTCTAAAAGTTTCTCTACATCATAGTTGATTGAATCAATATCGGTACCTTGGGTGGTGGAGGACGCTGTTATTTCTTCAATTAAGGTCGAGGATTGCGTAACATTATCCATAATTCTTAAAAGTGATTTCACCGTCATAGCGGTTATATCCGTTCCCTCTTGCGATTTTCCAAGTGCGCTTTGAATCAGCTGAGACGTTTGAGAGGCGGCATCTTTGCTTCTTGACGCAAGCGCGCGAACCTCTTCTGCAACCACGGCAAATCCTTTTCCGTGTTCTCCGGCTCTTGCCGCTTCAACTGCGGCATTTAATGCCAACAGGTTGGTCTGGAAGGCAATGCTATCGATCACACTGATGATCTTCGAAATGCTGACCGATGCTTCATTGATGGAATGCATCGCACTTGTCATTTCCTCCATGTCTTGATTTCCCTTTTCGGCATTTCCTTTTGTTATATGTGATATTTTGTTGGCATCTATAGAGCTTTGAATATTCTTTTTGGTCTTTGAAGATAGTTCATCATTTTTGTTCTTTAACTCCATTAAGCTTGCTGTTTGTGTGTTTGCATTTTCAGCCACGATTTCATTCGCATCTACAATTTGTTTCGCCCCTTCGGCCACTTCTACAGATGTTAGCAAAATATCTTTTACAATGACATTCAGTGTATCCACAATGTTATTGATGGAGGTCTTTAATGTAACAAAGTCGCCCACGTATTCTCGGGTGATATGTACATTCAATTTTTTATTTTCTATTTTCTTCAATATATCCGATACTTCTCGAATGTATCCAGATATGAACTGTAATGTTGTATTGATCGAATTTTTAAGAGAAGCAAATTCACCTTTGTAATTCCCCTCAACGGTTACAGCCAGATTGCCTTTCGAAACCTCTGAAAGCACTTGGTTTACTTCCTTAAGCGGTTCACCCACAAGACCAATGATATGGTTGAGGCCTTCGACCAGTTTGCCCCAATCGCCTTTATAGTTTGACGTGACGATTCTTGTGTTTAAATTGCCATCACTTGCATTGTGGATGAGCGATTGTATTTCAACGTTTACATCGTGTAAGATGTTTTTAAACGCTTCAAACCCGTGGGTTACCCCTATCTTTTCACCCGAAAATTGAATGATCTCTACATCAAAGTTGCCTTGTTCAAATTGCGTAAGCATCGCCAATGTGTCCGCATTATCTTTTTGGCACACTTGAGACATTTGATTGACACATACGACAACATCTTTAAAAACACCTTTGAACTTGGCCGTATCAATTCTTGTGCTAAAGTCACCGATTTCAAACGCCTTGGCCATGGCATTTAATTCTTTCATCAGTTGTTCAATTGTATGTGCCGCGGTTCCCAGATTTTGTGAGAGTATTCCGATTTCATTTTTTGTGTTTTGCGGATTAATGGCATTTAATTCACCATTCGAAATGTCCTCCGTTTGTTTTAGCATTTTTTTTAATGGGTTTGATATCGATTTTGATATGAAATATGCGAGTATTAAGCATAACACGCAAACAATCCCAATGATCACATTTGTGACGAGTGCCAAATGGTTAGACCTTGTTAAGTTGTCTTGTGCCGTTTGCGTACACTCCGAATCGTTCAGTTGAAACAGCTTTGTTACAGCTTGCTCAAAATCCTTATCCATTGTTTTTCTTTGTTCCGTGTTCATCTCTTTTAATGCTTGGTCCATTTTGTTGCTTTGAATCAGTTGTGTCACCTCGTTGACCCACGGTACATATGTATTTTGTACCAACGTGTGCAAATCTTTTGCAACTTTTGCACTAGGCAAGCTGGCCCATAAAGGGTCCGTATAAAAAGCATCATAGATCGCGGCGTTATTAGATATAATTTCTAAACTGCTCTTTACCGTTGCATCGACATTTGTTGCCGCTGACGGATTTGTCGTTGCCTGCAAAAAAGTATTTTGAATTGCGTTTACGTTGACATTGATATCATAGAGCAACTTTGAGGCATATAAACTATCCACTAATATTTGTTGGCCTTCCTTTGATGTATGCAGTGTTTCTCTTGTTTGCGTGATACTTGTAATCAATATAACCAATACAATCGTTAAAAACGCAATGCTTAGTTTCGGAAAAACGTTGAGATTCTTAAAAAAATTGCTCATATTGTATCATGCCCCTTATAAAGTTTAGCGTCAAGCCCTTTTCAAAGGACTTGCGGATGTGGGTCGCGCCCACGTTTTAATGTGTCTCATTATTGTTTTTTTTAAAGTTGGCTAAAATTAAGATCGCAAGTAAAACACCCACGGCAATGATGACTGTATTCAGCACCCATCCATAATCAGGTGCCTCTGGTTTCGCCGTTGCCGTTGTCTGTATCGTTTCTGTCTCACCCATCGTACACAGATCAAACCCTTCCGCAATAATATAGTCTCTAAATTGATTGATATCATATTGAGGTGCGGTAAGGCTTTCGTTTCCGTATGCCAGCGTGTATGGGCCGGCGCTTTCAGCGGCAAACACGAGCTTGTCTGTATAATATTCAATCTCGATGCCATCGATTTTGATTGGCTTATCATCCTGATTGTCAATCACAAGGTCGAGATTATCTTGGTCTGTCATCCTCCCATCTAACGCTAACGATGTATCATGTAGCAATACATCTTTAAATTCTAAATGAAATAATTTCTTGGTCACGCCCATCACTTCTACATTTCGTTCAAACATAGACGAGGTGTGAATGGTCATGCGGTAAAGCCGGAGATTTTTAACATTGTGTATGGTGACAATGTCTTTTTTATCCGCACTTCTGATCTGATATTCTGCCTGCATTGTTTCTGTAAACGGCAAATTCTCTTTCACTAACTTATTATAACATGCGATCGCCCCTACAATCGATATATTTTCTACGTTTTTCAAAATTCCGACACGGTAATACAAATATTTTTGTGGCTTATCAAATAAAATCTCTTTATTGCTTTCTGTTTTTACATCATAAATGCTGCTTTTGCCTATGTATTCCCATGTAATGTTATCATAGCTTCCATATAAATCTATATTTTTAGCAAAGTTTGTCGCATCTATTGTAAGAAGCAGTGACGACGCCAATGGGTCTGTATCTGGTGCTGTGTTCACCTCAAAATCTGTATAGGTGTCCCCTTTTTTCACAAATTCATTGATACGTGTCGTTTCTAGGTTTGTTTGATTGACCTGTTGTGTCGGCATGGCACTATATAAAAAATAGGGGACTTCACTATTGTTCTCATCCAAAACACGTACATCACCCAAGTCTGCCTTGCTGTTTTTGTATATGTCGGGCGTTAGTGACACCGCTTTATACTTTAGATTGCCCACAGAGAGGATTGGTTTCTTAAAGCTAATTTCAGCACCACTGACAGATTGCACCAACAAAAGTATCCCTATGATTGTGAAAGCATTCCATTTCTTAAACACTCTCATCATCCCCCTTAATTTTAAATTCAAGCTTTTTGGCGAATAACTGGTATACATACGAAATGCCAATCAGTACAAGCCCAAATACAAAGTAGGATACGATTCTTTGCCCTGCGTTTAAAAAAAACAAATCCAATATAAATAATTTGGTAGTGGAGGCCAATGCAAGCAATAGCCCAAACCTTCTCATGAGAGGATACAACTTTTTAAACCCAAAAACAATATTGATCAAAGCCGCGATCATGATGATAAAGCTTAAACACATGTTGGTGGATTGTATCGAAAATTGTACAACAAATACTTGCATCGTCACAATCAATAAAAACACCGAGATGCCAAGCGGATATACCTCACTTGAAGCCTCTCCCTCACGAATAAAATAAAGAATCGTTTCCCTTAAAGCCAAAACAGAAATTAAATTCACCACGACCAATAAAATAACCGCTAAAGCATATAGGTCGCCTATCGTTTGATGCCCCACCGGAAAAATAAATTGCACGCTGTTTACATAAAGACACCCTACGATCGCCAATGCATAAAGGACAAGCGGGATCACGCTATAGAGTCTGTTTTTCAGATATTTTATTTTTCCGAGCGCATACGCATAGCAAATGGTAATGCAGGCGGCAATTGCGATGAACCATGCCATATTCGGTGTATCTTGGGCATATGCCACTTTTTCATAAACGAAGTACGCCAAATAAATTAAAAACAACCAACCGTTGATCGCCACTACATTTGTAAAGATTTTAATGCCATTTTGCTTGTTTGCATCAAAATACAAAGCGTCCTTTTGCATTTTGTAGATATACACAGATAGAATGGCAATACTTGCGATTGTCATCGCCGTATATCGAAGCAGGAAGTCAACTGCGCCTATATCCCCTATATCGAGTGCAAAAAACGCGACAAGACACATGACAAAGATCGCAAGTCCCGCATATTCATACCTTCTATAATTTTTTAAAACACCGAAGCAAATGAAAAGTACCGCTTCTACAATCCAGCCCAAACTTAAATAGAAGATGCCCAACTGCAACGGAATAACCAGAATCGCAAACGCCAATGAGGCCAAATAGAAAAAATCAGAAAGCCGTCGATTCTCAATTTTAGTTGCCACAAGTTTTGCGACTGCGTAGTATAAGCAACAAAAAACAATTGCAAACAAGCCATTTATTTCATAAATATGATTGATATGCACAAGTAAGTACACCATCATACAGCTTAACAACGTGTCTAAACAAATCAAAACCACATCCGATGGCATCAGTTTACTTTTTTGTTTATACGGGCTGATCAAAATCAATACCAAGTACATCGCAAACGAAATGAATACATACGGAATGCTAATGTAAGACGGCATCGCCTTATTGAAGAGTGGCAACAGCACGATAATGTAGACCATCCCCAAGCTATTAAAAATAAAGCTAATATACTTCTGTACAATCCATTTTTGCCTGATCGCGATTAAAATCGCCAAAAAATTTAGGATGAGAAAATAGGCAAGCGCTGTATACTGCACCGGTAAATTATACGTGATTGAGAAAATAGGCAGATACCCACCAATCAGTGCAAAACATCCGATCACTTGCGAACGATATCGCAATGACAAGAAAAAAGCGAGAAGTGCAATTAAAATGCATAACAGTATGGTTGGATACATACTCAAAACTTGCAGATTAAAATAAGCAATTGCAGTAGCGGCAAATAAGATCCCGATACCACCCGCAGACAAGCCGGTGCTAAAATAATTGAGCTCTTTTCTATTTCGCCATTCCCCCGCCGCTAAAAACAAAACCCCAATTAAAAAAGCAAAGGTCGCTTTAAGCTCATTCGATTGAAGCAACGATGTATACGTATATTGTACGCCAAAAACAACACCGAGCAAGACCAAGACCAGCCCTATAACATTGATGATTTTAGAGCCAAGATGCAATTCCATGCTGTTATGCTTAATTCTATTTTGCACCTGCTCTGTCGTGAGTGGCTTCTTTTCAAATTCTTTATATGCCTCGTTAACAGAATCCCTTTCCTTTGCAAGCGCCTCGCTGCGTTTCTGTCTACATTCTGCAATCTTGTTCTGTAGGATTTTTTCAAGCTCTGTGACTTGTTGATTAAACGCAGTTTCTTCGTGTCCAACCTCTTGCCTCCACATCTTTTTTATATTATTGATCCGATTTTTTGCAGTTTCTTCAAATTTGGCAAGGGGTTTGTCCGTACTCCCCTCTGCAAAATACGCGTCTATCACTTTTTTTGACTGTTTTAAAATATGCGTTTTTTCGCTGAAAAGCTGTTCATATAGGGCTGTTTTCATGTTTTTATTTTCAATAGAAGTGGTCTTTAGCTTATGTTCAAGCTCAGATATGTATTGCGTGGATTTGGTGCGTTCGTCTAAAAGCTTTTTATTTTCAACTTGCAAATTTGACTTCTCGATCGTGCCGATTGATTCGTAGAGTATGTTGATTTGTGACTTTTGCATCTCTGCAAATTTTTTCAAGTTACCAATCTGCTCTTGAAAATTTTCATCCATATCTTATCCCTCCAATAATATCCAATGTAACCATAGTATACCATAAAATCTTCCATGTAATGATCGTTTTATACAAAAAAAAGACAATCAAAACCTTCTGCCGTGTGAAGTTCGTACACACGCAAATGTTTTGATTGCCTAGAGCGCCATATTTTATAAAGCATCCATAAATTGATACATATCCACAACGCTGTCGAGCATAAAAGCCTGTGCTTTTTGTGTGTATGCATTAGATGGATAAGAATCACCATTTTTGCTTGTTTTTTGCTGTACCACAATGCCTAGTTCAATGCCTTTGGCTGTCGGTATATTTCGATGCGTTCCGGTTTCGTCTACAATATTTTCAAGAAAATCATTTGCCAATAACCATTTGGTTAGCTTGGTGATGACTATCTTTTTATGATAGTGTTGCATGACCGCTACATTTATGAGGTCAACAAATGCACTGAGCGTTACCAGTTCATCGGGTATATGCAAGGTAGTTTTCAGATTTTCAAGAAAGGTATAGAATTCTTCTAAATCTTTTTCTGTTTCAATCGTTTTAAGCGTTACACTCTGGGTTAACGGTGCTGTTGTATCTGAAAGAAAGCTGTTGATTTGTTGTAAGAAGGAAGCGCCATATTTCGTAAGCTTCACTTGTCCGACACCCGAAACATCAAGGAACTCGGCATCATTTTTTGGTAATTTCATACACATATCGATCAAGGTCGCATCAGAAAAAACAACGAAAGCCGGTACACTTTCGGTATTGGCAATGGTGAGTCGCACTTTTTTTAATTGCTCCAGAAATTCCGGATTCACAGCAACTGCTTTTGCCGATGGACTATTTTTAGCTTTTGCAAGAGAGGCGTTTTCTGCTTCCTTTGGCAATTTAATCTCTAGTTTTATGTCGCCGAATAATATCTCCTGTGATTTTTCTGTTAATTTTAATATAGGAAACTCGTCGGCAGTGATGTAAGCATATTCATTCAGAACAAGAAAATGGATAATATCTCGAATACGATTTTCAGCTACTTCTTTCATAATGCCATACGTTTTTAATGTATCG
>JAVBJY010000149.1:0-4961 GCA_031546735.1 Eubacteriales bacterium | reverse complement strand
AACTGGAGGGCCTGTCCAGAGGCACCGGCGAAGTTTTTAAATTACACAAAATATAAAAATAGTTCATTTAAAGGAGATTGCCATATGTCTACGTTCGTACAAATTAAACCAGAGGAATTTGAACAGAGTCCATTTAAGATTATCGGAAAAGATTGGATGTTGGTTACAGCCGAGGATGATCATAAAGCCAATACAATGACTGCCAGTTGGGGCGGTTTTGGTGTGATGTGGAATAAAAATGTCGCCTATATTGTCATTCGCCCCCAGCGTTATACCAAAGAATTTGTGGATAACGCCGACACATTTTCACTCACTTTTCTTGATAACAGCTTTCGGAAAACGTTAGGGTATCTTGGGGCAATATCGGGGCGGGATGAAGATAAAATCCAGAAATCTGGCTTGACACTCCAACACTTTGACGGAACCCCTTACTTTGAAGAAGCCAACATGGTTGTCATTTGCAAAAAATTATATCATCAAAGGTTTGAACCCGGTTGCTTTATAGACCCATCCCTGAGCCAAGAATGGTACCCTACGTTGGATCACCACGTGATGTATATTGCAGAAGTAACTCATATTTTAACAAAACAGTAGGAATAACCCGTTGTTACCAGCAGCTTAACTTTTTTCACTGATGTGTTACACTCTTCTTATGCGTTTTCAAATTATAATATCTAATTTTTTCGCAAAATAACAGAACAAACTTGTATAGTTTTTACAAAATTCTATTATTTTATGCAAAACCATTAATTTCTCTTTACAGTAGGGGCCAGGAGGAGTATAATCAACCTTGAACATACCATCAGTATATTTTGGTACATAGAGCGTGAACTGCGATTGATCTGTTACGATGTGTATTCTATGATTCATTAGGAGGGTTATATCTACAGTGAAAAAATTTAAACTGATTATTTTAAGGGTGATTACCTTTGTTCTGCTTATTGGCGCAGGCAACGTTATCTTGCATTATTTCTCAGACCCGATGGATGAGACAAATGTTGCTGCTTTTAATGTGTTAGATGAAACCCCTGGCTCGCAACATTATGCGGAAAAAACAACCGTTACCAACTATTATGCATTGCCGCATTTTTTCACAATGGCTTTTGAAAATAAATAAAGAATAACGCCCTGTCGCAAAATCACAGGGCGTTATTTTTTTTAAGTTTAGGGTCAAGCCCTTTTCAAAGGGCTTGCGGGTGTGGGCAGCGCCCACGGTCTTATCCTTTATCTCTTCCTTTACCGCTTGCTCTTTTCCAGTTCGTAATAATCATACCTGTACGTTTCAATCGTCTGAAACTCGATTCGCTTGCCGTACCGTGCTTCAAGATGCTGGTAATCGGAATGTGCCCCTTGAAACGATCGGATCACCCGTTCGTTGGATTTTAGAACGACTGTGTTGTAAATGGTTTGTGCAAAGATTGTGCTGATTTCATTTCTGATCTTAAAGGCAAGATATTCTTCGTTTAACACCTGCCCCGTGCCACCACAGCACGTACATTCTTTTGTCAAGATGGCAGACAGCGGCTCGCCTATTTTTTTTCTTGTTAGTTGCATCAGGCCTAGCTTCGTCATGCCCACCACCGACGTACTCGAGCGGTCTTTTTTCAATTCGTTCTTGAATACGTCCATCACACTTTTCTTGTGCTCTTCTTTTTCCATGTCGATAAAATCGACGATAATCATGCCTGATAGATTGCGAAGCCGTATTTGCTTCGCTACTTCCTTCGCCGCTTCTTCGTTGGTCTTGACGACGACGTGTTCGTGGTTTTTGTCTGTAAATTTGCCTGTGTTTACATCGATGACCACGCAAGCTTCTGTCTCTTCGATAATGATAAACCCGCCGCTTTTCAGCCACACTTTCTGATTCAGCGCTTTCTCGATTTGCTTCTCGATTAAAAAGTTATCAAACAACGGGATGTCGCCTGTGTACAGTTCCAGATTTTCGGTTTTCTCTATATACTCCAACAGCATCGTGTATATTTTTTCATCATTCACGATGATTTTGTCTAGCCCCTCTGTAAAGAGATCCCGAACAATTTTCATCGTTTCGGGCAACCCCTCATAGATTCTCGCTGGCGCTTTTACAAACTGGCCGCCTTGCAATACGGTTTTGCTCACGCAAAGCAACCGGTCAATCTCTTCTCGTATGTGTGCCTCTGGCTTTCCGGCGCAGTTCGTGCGCAAAATAATGCCGTATCCTTCTGGCAATATATCCCGCGCAATTTGTTTCAGCCGCTTGCGTTCTTCCTCATCCTCTACCTTTTTGGAGACGCCTACATCTGTTGCATTGTACATGAGCACCGCGCTTCTGCCCGAAAACGACAACTGTGTCGTCACCGTCGCCCCCTTCTCGCCGTTCGCTTCTTTCAGCACCTGCACCGTGATCGACTGCCCTTGCTTGATGCTCAATTCTCTTTTCCGCTTTGCGTCATTGTATTCGTAAAGCTTGTCCTCTTTGCGGTCGCTCAAATATAAAAATGCATTTTTCTCATCTCCAATATCGACAAAGGCAAAGTTGCTAGGCAAAATGTTTTGGATGATACCGGTATACATGTTGCCCACCACGATTTTTTTACTTTTGTCTTCATGTATGATCTCTAAAAGCGCTGTCTCTTCTGTTACAGCCGTCCGTAAGCGACTTCCCAAGCTGTCGATATAGATTTTTTTCATCCTTTGCACCTCCGATCCCCTGTGTTACAACTGTTTTCGTTTGCCGTCTTTGTCGGCTTGTAGCATATCGATTCTGTTGTATCTGATTTTGTAGTGAAGAAACGGAAGACCAAGGATGTTGTACAAGTAGGCGACCAAGTGATCCGGTTTTAAATTTTCCATGCTCCCCGTCGCAATCGTCGCGCGCAACACCACGCTGTCGTCCGTGCCAATCGACTGCAACTCATAAATCATCGGGCGTATGTTGATTGTCTTTGTTTTGTTCTTCGACGTTTTTTCAAAGGGCATCTCTTCACACGCGAGCATCGTCTCGAGAGTGGCTTGGATGTTTTCGATTGGCTCGTTTAAGGTGATATCATAGGTGGCGGCGATCAGTGCCGCCGCACCATTCTTTTCATTGTCTTGTAGTTTTCTGGCCACCCGTATGCAAACCCCGTCTGGCAATTGGTCGTTCAGCGCTTGCCGTATCGCGTCCGGTTCTACCTCGTTTGTCAGCGCAATGTCGATAAACTCGCTGTCACTCGTCGCCCCAAGGGGCAACGGAATGGCAAAACTCATCTGCTGGTGCGGGTTAAACCCTTGCGAATAGGCAATGGGCAGTTTTGCCCGCTTGATCGACCGCTGAAACACCTTCAGCAAATCCAAATGCCCGATGTATTGCATTTTATCCTGCTTGGTAAATTGTAGTCTATACTTCATGGCAAACACCTCCGTCAAACACATTTGCGCCACATGCGGCACAATCTACTCTACAATTGGCGGTGGTTTGCCCTTCTCGTGCTTTTTCGTATTCGTCTATAAAAAATTGCTTCGTGACACCGACGTCAATGTGATCCCACGGCAATATTTCGTCTACGCTTCTTTCTCTGTGGGTGTAAAATTTATAGTCTATGCCTGTTTCCAAAAACGCCTGTTCCCACAAATCGAATCTAAATTTTTCGCTCCATCCATCAAACCGCGCCCCCAGTTCAAACGCGCGTACAATCGCCTTTGCTACCCGTCTGTCGCCTCTTGCCACAACGCCTTCCATGATGCTTAACGCCACCTCATGATAATTGTAGCGCACTTGCTTTCTTGTGATGCTCCGTTTGATATGGCGATGCTTTTCTAAAAATTCCTCATACGTGTTTTGTGCCACCCACTGGAACGGCGTAAACGGCTTCGGAACAAAGCACGCCGCGCTCATCACAATGGTCAAGCCCCCACTTTTTTTCGGTGGCTCGAAGTAGGTTTCGACGATGCGGTTTGACAGGCGTACAATGCCGTCCAAATCCTCATAGGTCTCTGTGGGCAAACCCACCATAAAGTATAACTTGACGCGGTTCCAAGACCCTTCAAACGCCAACTTACAGCCTTTTAAGATTTCGGCTTCTGACAAGCCTTTGTTGATCACATCCCGCAATCGTTGGGTGCCCGCTTCTGGCGCAAAGGTTAGACCAGATTTTCTGACGCCTTGTATTTTTTGCATTAGTTCTAACGAAAATGCATCAATCCGAAGAGACGGCAAGGATATGTTCACATTGTCTTTGGCAAAGTTGTCGATCAGCCCTTCTGCCAACTGTTGAAACTGTGTATAGTCGCCTGTGCTTAGGCTGACAAGGGATATTTCCTCATGGCCTGATTTTTCCAACAAGGTTTTGGCATCGTCCAGCAACACCTCGCAAGATTTTTCACGGTTTGGCCTGTACACATACCCGGCTTGGCAAAACCGACATCCCCGTATGCAACCGCGGAAGACCTCTAGCGTCACGCGGTCGTGCACCGTCTCAATGAGGGGCACAAGCTGTGCCTCTGGGTAGAATACATTTGTTAAATCCTCCACGACCACTTTTCGTATGGTGTCCTTCGCCATCGGATGATTCTTTTGAAACGATTCGATTTCGCCGTTCTCTTTATAACAAACATCATAAAACCGGGGCACATACATGCCATCAACGCCCAATAATTTTTCTAAATATTGTGTCCTCGTGCCACCGGCTTGTTTGTTTTCTTTATAGATATCCAAAATCTCGTCAAACTTCACTTCGCCTTCGCCTAAATAGAAGCAATCGATGATGTCTGCCAACGGTTCTGGGTTGTAGGCACATGGTCCGCCTGCGATGATGATGGGGTCGTCCTCTGTTCTATCTTTTGCCCAAATGGCGATGCCAGACAAATCAAGCATATTGATAATATTCGAATAGCTCATCTCATATTGAAGCGTAAACCCTACAAGATCAAAGTTTTTAACGCTCTCCCCTGTTTCTAGTGAGAAGAGCGGTGTCGACATGGCACGCATCATCTCTTCCATG
>JAVBJY010000061.1:0-15490 GCA_031546735.1 Eubacteriales bacterium | reverse complement strand
AACAATTCTGATAACGGTACAAGTCGTGGAAAAATATGGTATGCTTTCATTAAATTACAAATTTGATGAAAAGAGGGAATGTTTATGTCTAATGCCGCCTTATTATACACAGAAGTTGTGTACCTAAACATCGATAAAATTATACCCAATCCGTACCAACCACGTAAGATATTCGAAAAAACGCCATTGGAAGAACTGGCAAAGTCGATCAAGCAATATGGCGTGATGCAACCCATCAGCGTGCGCTTTATCAACGGGACAAGCTACGAGCTTGTCGCAGGTGAACGGCGTCTTCGGGCGTCCAAGTTAGCGGGGTTCGACACGATTCCCGCCCTTATCATTAACATATCAGACAAAGACAGCGCCGCCATCGCACTCATCGAAAACATTCAAAGGCGGGACCTAAACTTTTTAGAGGAGGCAGAGGGATTTTATAATCTAATCGAGGATTATGGCTACACCCAAGATCAGCTTGCCAATGTGTTGGGCAAAAATCAGTCCACCATCGCCAATAAAATTAGGCTTTTAAAATTATCATACGCGACAAAAAAAATGATCATCGAGAATGGCTTAACAGAGCGGCATGCACGGGCGCTCTTGCGCATTAGCGAAGAACGGGTGCGACGAGACGTTTTAGATAAAATTATCAAACTTGATTTGAATGTGAAAAAAGCGGAGGAATTGATCGATTCGGTTATGAACGTCAACCGCGCAGAACAGAACGGGCTAGACATCGCGACTCCGGGGCAAGGGCATAAGATCAAACGCGTGGTAAAAGATGTACGGCTTTTCACCAATTCAATCAAGCAGGCCGTGCAGATTATGAACGAGTCGGGTGTTGTAACCGACTATGACATACAGCAAAATGATGACTTTTATGAGATTAGCATTCGCATTAAAAAATAAAAACGAAAATTTTTTTTGAAGGGAATGAAGGGTACATAATGATAGAAGCAAAATGGTTAAAGAACGGTGATAATTTATCAGATTCGTTTGACATCAGGCGCGAGGTGTTTGTCGTCGAACAACAAATTGACAAGGACATCGAGTTTAATGGTTCGGATCGAGACGCCATTATTTTGGTGTTATATGAAGAGGCAATGCCTGTTGCAACAGGGCGGTTGTTAAAGCAAGAGGATGGTTATTATGTTTTGGGACGCATTGCGGTTTTAAAGGCCCATCGTGGCAAAAAATATGGTGATTTTGTTGTGCGGTTGTTGATTCGCAAGGCATTTGAGTTGGGTTCACAGAAGCAGTATGTGCATGCTCAGATACAGGTGGAAGAATTTTATAAGAAGCTTGGCTTTGTCAGCTTTGGCGAAGAATATATGGAGGCGGGTATCCCTCATGTGACGATGGTACACGAAGGGGATATAAGCGGCGCATGCAAATAGACCAGAAGTTTGCAAAGCAAACTTTTAACTTCTGCTCGTGAAGCACCGCGATTGGTCGCGGCTAGGAACAGTGCGAAGCACTTTCCTAACACATAAAAAAACAAGGGCAACAGCGATTCGTGCTGTTGCCCTTGTTTTTTTGTCGTCATGCGTTGGGTAAAAAAAACAACTGGCAGACGGTATCAAACGCTTTTGGATTTTCAAGATGGGGCAGTGATTTTGTGTTTTCAAAAATGGTGTAGCTGATATTTCGGTTTGACTGTTCGTAGTCAAACAAGTTGCGCAGTGTATTGCGGGTGTTCTTTTCGCCCCAGATCATATGGATGGGTACGGTGATCTCTTTCAGCGTCGGCAAAAGGGCTGTATTCAGATAATGCGCCCGTAAAGAGGCATACGGGTATTTGGCATTGACGCCTTTGTATGCGTCTCGGTGTAGCCGATTGACCAATAGGCGAAAGGATTTGCTTGATTTTGGTTTGGATAAAGGGTGGTATATTTTGGTCTGCAAGTGGTTACGTAGGCTTGACTTGGAGGCAAAGAAGGCATAGAGTGCGGTGCCGATTGTGCTCGATTCAAACAGCATCTTCACCCATCGGTCTTTGTTAACGGGCAGATTTTGCTTGTGCGTCAGGTTAGGCGGCGATATCAATATCATTTTATCAAACAGGTTGGCGTCAAATTTTTGAGCCAAGAGTACAAAGGAAGATGAAAGACCAGACGCCGCAACATATGTTTTTTGCTGTATGACTTGCAACACAAAGTGGCGAATGACTTGTACGTAGAGGTAAGCCGAATAGGTCATTTTGGGTTTATCTGAATCGCCAAAGCCAAGAAGGTCGAGGGCATACACCGTATAGTGCTTCGAGAGCGCATGGATTGCCCGTTGCCATTCTTTGTGGCTTTCACCTACTGTGGCGTCATGGATCAAAAGGAGTGGACGCCCCGTGCCTTTTGTGACGTAGTGAATTCGCCCAAAGGTGGAGGAGAAGAATTTTTCCTCTTCCGCCATCGGATGCTCTGCGTGTCTTTTGTGGGGGTGAAACAGTAAATAGAAAAACAGGTGCAGACCAGAGAAGGCAAACAAAAACAGCAAGATGATTTTTTTAAGGAATGGGCGAAAAAATAATATTTCGGTTGTATTTTTTTCAGACATAAATAATTTCTCTCCTTACGATATGAGGTTAATGTTATTTTAAAAAAATACGGAACATATACTTGTATATATACGCCATGATGATTTTATCCACGTGGAGTATAAGGGAAAGGAAGGTGTGCAATCGCCATGAGTGAATTCTTTAAGCTAATCGGTCAAATATTAATCATTGCACTGCTGCAATCCATTATAGAGATCTTTATCGAGCCGAGTAGCAAGCCGTATCTATACCGCATTATCAACATCGCATGTTATGTGGGGGCGCTGTATTTGTTGGTGGAGTATATTATGAATACGTTTTTGCAAAACGTGATGTCGCTCATCCCGTTTTGACCGGAAGAGGCGCATAACGGCGATGACAGCTCTTTCACAAGAACTCTATTGAAAATTTCCTGTGTTATGGTATGATTATAGCATAAAATCTTTTATAAAGGGGGAAATTTTTAAAGATGGACAAAGAATTTGATTATACATTTAAGGTTGTGCAGAAGATTGCCATTGCGGCTCTTTTTTTTAGCTTGGCTATTGTGTTTAATCGAATGACAAGCATTGACATACCGATTGGCGGTATGCCGATGCTACGAATCAGCTTGGGCGGGCTTTTTATCAATTTCATTGCAATCTTGATCGGGTCCATTGTATGGTGGTATTGCGGCGGGGCTATCAGATATCGTCTCCTTCCTTTTAAACCCGAAAGGCCAGCCGTATCTGTGGATGATGACGGTGACCGCGTTTGTGCTATTTTTGTTGCCACGGCTTGTGGAGGAGATGTTTAGCGTCTTGCTCAGCACGTTTATTATTGTTGTTTTTTTGGATATTTATAACAAATATATAAAAACAAGAGATGCCGTTTGAGAAACGGAGGAGTTCGTATGAAACGAATGAAGTTAATCTACAACCCGAATTCGGGCAAAAAGAAATTTAAGACAGAGCTTGATACGTGTATCAGTAAATTTCAGGCCGCCGATATCGAGGTGCATATATTTAGAACCATTCAGAGAGGCGATATTGACGCGCATCTGGCCACCATTGACCCCGCGTATTATGATTATATCGTGGTGTCCGGCGGTGACGGCACCGTCAACATCGTCATTAATGCCATCATGAAATATGGCTTGGCCGATTGTAAACTGGGCATCATACCATCAGGCACGGCCAATGATTTCGCTTCATTTTTAAACATTCCCCAAGATGCCAATGGGTACTGCGACGTCATCTTGAAGGACAATATTGTGGAGACAGACATCGGATGCGCCAATGGAACCTATTTTATCAACGTCTTAGCCGGTGGATTGATGTCTGGCGTTTCGCAAAATGTGGACGAGCGGTTCAAAGATTTTTTTGGCAAGACAGCGTACTATATCAAAGGGATGGAAGTAATCCCGAATTTTAAGCCCCTTTCTGTGCGCGTCACAACATCGGAGGGCGTGAAAGAAGAAGAACTATATATGTTTATTGTGCTCAACTCTTCTGGCACGGGTGGGCTACAAAAATTATCGCCAGAGGCGTCGATTTCGGACGGGCTGTTTGATTTTATCGGGTTTCGGGCGTGCCCGCTGATCGAGATACCGCTGCTGTTGATGAAGTGGGCGGCGGGTGATTACTTGTCGGACGAACGCATTCTCTTCTTTAAAGACCAGTACATAAAAGTAGAGGTGCTGACAGAAGACGAAGCAAATTTAAAAACGGATGTGGACGGGGAAACGGGCCCGACGTTGCCGGTTGAAATTCATGTGGTGCCAAAGGCACTGCATATTCTTTCTAATTATTAAGGAGTATACCCACTATGGACTTTACAAAAGAAATTGCGACATTGATATACGCAGCAGCAAATGATACAGCATTGTCGATTGAAAGCATCGTTGAGATGATTGAAATACCGCCGAATCCCGAGATGGGGGATTACGCGTTTCCGTGTTTTAAGTTTGCGAAGGCATTTCGAAAGGCGCCACCGATCATTGCAAAAGAACTGTGCGAAACCATTAACCACGGCGAATTTGTTTCTGATATTGTTGCCAACGGCGGATACATTAATTTTTTTATGGACAAGGCGTGCTTTGCTAGGGAAGTGCTACAGGAAATAGCCCAGAAAGGGGCGTCGTATGGCAAGAGTACCGTTGGTTGCGGGCAAAATGTCCTTATCGATTACTCATCGCCCAATATCGCAAAGCCATTTCATGTGGGGCATCTACGCTCGACAATGATCGGAAATGCGCTGTATAACATTTTTAATTTTATCGGATATACCAGTGTCGGCATCAACCATTTGGGGGATTGGGGCACGCAGTTTGGCAAGATGATTGTTGCCTATAAAAAATGGGGCGACAAAGAAACCGTAGAGCAAGAGGGCGTAAAAGAATTGAATCGCCTGTATGTAAAATATCATGACGCGGCAAAAGAACAACCGTCGATGGATGACGAAGCAAGAAGTTGGTTTGTAAAAATGCAAACGGGCGACGATGAGGCTCTTCAATTGTGGAAATGGTTCACAGATGTCAGTATGATTGAATTTAACAAAATGTACGAGAGACTTGGCGTGACGTTTGATTCATTTGCGGGAGAGAGTTTTTACAATGACAAGATGGAGGCGGTTGTCGCTGAACTGAAAGAGAAGCACTTGTTGGTCGAAAGCGACGGCGCGATGATTGTAGATTTAGAGAAATACAATATGCCGCCATGTCTTATTTTGAGACGTGATGGTGGTACGTTGTATCCGACAAGAGACATCGCGGCGGCATTTTATAGAAAGAACACCTACGATTTTTCAAAATGTCTCTACATCACGGCGCTTGATCAAAACTTGCACTTTGCACAGTGGTTTAAGGTGATTGGTGAGATGGGGTATGAATGGGAAAAAGATTTGGTGCATATTCCATTTGGTCTTGTCAGTTTGGACACGGGAAAGCTGTCTACAAGAGAAGGCAACGTGGTGCTGATGGATGATCTGTTGAATGAGGCAGTGGCAAAGGCCGCCAACATCATCGACGAGAAAAACCCTTCGCTTGAAAACAAACAGCAAGTGGCAGAAAAAGTAGGCATTGGTGCCATTGTTTTTAACGATTTATATAACAGCCGCATCAAGGATGTCTTGTTTTCGATGGACAAAATGATTAATTTTGAAGGCGAGACGGGGCCGTATGTGCAATACACCCATGCAAGAGCCAGTAGCGTGTTGGGCAAGGCGTCGAAAGTGGAGGGGAGCACCGCGCAGGCGATCGACTATCAATTGCTGACAGATGAGTCGTCGGTGGGGGTTTTCAAATTGTTGGCGCAGTTTAATGAAAAAGTAGTGGATGCGGCATACAAATACGAGCCGTACATTGTGACGCGATATGTTGTTGATTTGGCGCAAGCCTTTAATCGATTTTATAATGAAAACAATATTTTAAATTGTGGTGATGAAAACTTGAAGCAAGCGAGACTTGCCGTTGTTGACGCTGTGAAGACTGTGTTGGCATCTGGTCTTACCTTACTTGGCATCGCCGCGCCGGATAAGATGTAGGATAAATATGGACAGAAAAAAGCCGCGCGGTGCGCCATACTTTTTTTTTGCAGTCACGTATATAGAAGTATAGTTGTTTAATTATAACATAGAATTTGAGGGGATTTATATGGACTGCAAAAAACATATAGGTGTAACAGCGTGCAACACATGCAGCAGTTGTGGTGAATGGATCTGTGACGAATGTGCCATTGATATAAACGGCAGAAATTTTTGCAAGGCATGTGTGTCGAAAAGAATGGAAGTCGAGGCGCCCCGTGTAGGTATGCACGGTCACGGTCATGCCCATGGGGCACCGTCCAAACCGATTGTCGCCTCTGAATGCAAAACAAGAAAAAGAATCAATAGCTTCTTCCTTTTGCTATGTGCCATCATTCCCGGATGTGGACACATGTATTTGGGTCTGATCAAAAGAGGGTTTTTGATCCTCACCACATTTTTTACGGCGTGCTACTTGGCGTCGAGCGATTTGTATCAGTCGGCTAATATTTTTGTTATTATTATTTGGTTTACGAGCTTCTTTGACACGTTTAACATCAAGAACAAACTCAAGAACGGTGAGCTGGTGCACGATGGTGTGGATGACATAAAAGAACTATTGCAGGAAAACAAGCGATACATTCTTGCGCTTCTGGCAATTGTTGTTTTTGCAGAGTTGACTGCTGCCAATAACATGCTCTATCACCAGTATGCAGCGCCCATTCGCATTGTTTTTATGGTGTTTGCCATTGTGCTTGTGGTTAAAATTTTTTTTAAAGGTAGCCGTAAAGAAAAGCACGATGATTCAAATAAAGACGAATGAAATAAAAACAGCACAGAACCCTTTTCCCACCATCAAAGGCAAATGACACATCTTGATGGGAGGGAAGGGGTTTTTTTGTACGGCTCAAATTTTTAAAGAGACCACAATGAAATTTTGCAGAAATGTTTCACGTGAAACATTTCTGTGTTATAATAGATCAGATGAAAAAAAAGAAGAGAGGTACATATATGGGGAGAATCATCGCGATCGCAAATCAAAAAGGCGGCGTAGGAAAGACAACAACAAACATCAATCTCTCGGCTGAATTAGCCAAATTGGGGAAAAAGGTATTAACCATCGATGCAGACCCGCAAGGCAACTCGACCAGTGGATTGGGCTTAGAAAAGGACAAACTAGGTATCACCTTGTACGACCTTTTGTTAGGGGAAGCAACCTTTGAAGAAACAATGAAAAGCGTGTCCAACATAAAAAATCTTGATATTATCCCGGCCAATGTAGAACTGGCAGGCGCAGAGATAGAGTTGATTGGGTTTGACAAACGAGAATATATTCTCAAAACATGTTTGGCAAATATCGTGAATAACTATGATTATATCACGATAGACTGTCCACCCTCGTTAAACATTTTAACGATTAATGCATTGACGGCGGCGGATGCCATATTGGTGCCGATACAATGTGAGTACTTCGCACTAGAAGGGCTGACACAACTCATACACACCATAAACCTCGTAAAGAAAAAACTAAATCCATCTCTCGAAATGGAGGGCGTTGTCTTTACGATGTATGATGCGCGTACAAATCTCTCGATGCAGGTGGTAGAAGAGGTAAAACAGAACCTAAGCAAAAACATCTACAGAACCATTATACCAAGAAATGTACGGTTGAGCGAAGCGCCAAGCCACGGATTGCCGATTAATCTGTATGATCCAAAATCCAAGGGGGCCGAAGGATACGAAATGCTCGCCCAGGAGGTTATTCGAAAAGGGGAAGAGGAAGAATGAAAAAGGGATTGGGTAAAGGGTTAGGCGCGCTCATTGGAGAGCAAGCAAGTGCCGAACAAGACAAAGAAAACCAAGTCAATGATTCGATTAGAGAAGTGGATATTCACAAAATAGAGCCAAACAAGGATCAACCGCGTCGAAGCTTTGACGAGTTGGCGTTGTTGGAATTGGCGCACTCGATTCAAGAGTTTGGCATTATTCAACCGCTGATTGTAAAGAGGGTGGAAGATTATTTTGAAATTGTGGCTGGCGAGCGTCGTTGGCGTGCTGCCAAAATTGCAAAATTAAAAACAGTACCCATTATCATCAAAAACTATTCAGACTTAGAAACTCTCGAAGTGTCGCTCATAGAGAATATTCAGCGCGAGGATTTAAACCCTCTTGAAGAGGCGCTGACATACAAACGGCTGGCAGATGAATACAATTTAAACCAAGAAGACATTGCCAACAAAGTAGGCAAAAGCAGAGCGGCTGTCGCCAATGCGATTCGGCTACTCAGCTTGGATAAGCGCGTGCAAAATTTCTTGAACGAGGGTCGGCTGACGACAGGTCACGCCAGGGCACTTTTAGGGCTAGACGATTTTGACAGGCAATTTGACGCCGCAGAAAAAATAATAGAAGAGCAGTTAAACGTAAGGGATACAGAAGCGCTCGTAAAAAGACTGTCTGAAATGGTAGAAGGTGAAGACGACGCAGAAGAAAAAGTGAAAGATACCACCCAAGAACCAGTGGATACGAGGCAGTTTGTTTTTATGGAGAAAGACTTAAAAACACTTTTGGGTACAAAAGTGAAAATTAAAAATGGAAAGAACAAAGGCAAAATTGAAATCGATTATTATTCAGAGGAAGAATTGGAACGACTAATCGGCTTGTTTAAAACGATGAACAGTGAAGCATCATTATCGTAATCAAGCCAAGCCAAGCATTATAATATAGGTTGATATGAATTGACAAGAATGGTATGGAGGGCTGTGGTGCATGATGGACTTGGTATATGGGATTTTACATGAAAATTTAGAATGGTTTATTTTGGGGCTATTGATCTGCTGTTTTCTTATTTTGTTGATGCAGTTTATCTACATGATCAAACAGCGGAAACTGCGAAAAAGAATCGATCGGTTTATGGGGTCAGCAGAGAACAATGGTCACATTGAATCAATGTTGGTTGAATATTTAGGAAAAGTGGACGATGTTTCAAGGCAACACAATGGGCTTTTGAAAAAAGTGGACACCTTGCAACATCGCTTGCAGTTTTGCGTTCAAAAGGTGGGCATGGTTCGGTATAACCCGTTTGAAGACATGGGCGGTGACTTGTGCTTTGCACTCGCGCTTTTGGATCAACAAGACAATGGCGTTGTCATCAATACCATTTATTCTAGAGAAGGATCTTATACATATGCAAAGAAGTTGACGGGCGGAAACAGTGAAAAGCACAAGCTGTCTGTAGAAGAGCGCCAATGTGTGGACATGGCAATGGAAAACAAAATTGTATAAAAAATAATTGACTGCGCCACGTTTTATTTTGGGATTTTTAAAATTGCCACGATGAGATGTGGCGCAGTCGGTGTTTAGAGATTTAAAATTTGTAGGACGAGGAGTGAAAGCATGCAAGCGTTTAAAATATTAATTACAGATTTGGATGGAACATTGCTAGACGATAAGGGTGTAATCAGTGAGGCAAACAAGAGGGCAATCGCGACGCTTATAGACAAACAAGTCAAGGTGGTGATCAGCTCGGGTCGGTCGCATATGTCGTTACAAAAATTTTATGCGCAATTGGATTTGTATAACGCTGGCGCTTATGGCATCTGTTATAACGGCATGATGATTTATGAAATGAACCCATATAAGGTGCTGAAAAAACAATATATGAATCATCTGTTGGCCCAAGAGATTGTCGCGGTGTGTCGGGCGTTTGACGTGGATGTCTTGGTGTATAGTGACGACACACTCTACATTACCAAAATGACAGACCGCACGGCAGAATATTGTGAGTCGTCGGGCTTAAAAGCCGAGATCGTGGAGGATTTTGGACATGTAGCGCACATTATAAAGGTATTGTTAAAAGGCGAGCATGAGGCGCTAAAAAAAGTAGAAGAGGCAACGAGACAATTCAACGACAGGTGTAATGCTTTCTTTTCGTCTAAGACATTGTATGAGTTCATCGACATACAGCAAAACAAGGGCGTAGCCATGTTGCAACTGTTGGACATTTTAGGGATAAAAAGGGAAGAAGCCATCGCAGTGGGCGATAATTATAATGACATGAGCATGATTGAATATGCAGGTGTCGGCATCGCTACGGCAAATGCCGAAGAAGCGGTGAAGGCTACTGCAAATTATGTAACAAAGCGGGATAACAACCAAAGCCCGTTTGAAGAAATTGTAGAACAATTTTTTACAGAAATTTAAGTTGTTGATGTCTGATTAAACCCCATCAGTGCCCGGTCGGTATCATTTTATAAAAAAGAGGGATACTACCTAGAGCGGTTCTGATGGACCAATACAGCGGTTTGATTTTTTATCTGTTAGGGAAAGTGCCTGATCAAACCGCTATGGTATAGGAGAGATAGACATGTACACAGTGTTTGAACGATTTTTTAACAGGCATTTACACATTAAAAAAAGCACAAAGGAATTTATCATCATCAACATTGGCATTTTGTTTATCGCCATGGGCATTCATTTTTTTAAAAATCCCAATAAGTTTGCGCTAGGAGGAATAAGCGGTATCTCGATATTGCTTAGTTATTACTTCGAGGACATCCCCATGGGTGGGCTCATGCTTGGCATCAATGTCGTGCTGATTGCGGTGTCTTATTTCGTATTGGGCGGGAAATTTGCTTCTAAAACGATATATGGGTCGTTTTCCCTCTCGTTTCTTGTCATGTTATTGGAGTTTTTGTTTCCGATGCGCGCGCCATTTACAGACCAAAAATTAGTGGAACTGCTCTATGGCGTCTTTTTGCCCGGCTTCGGCAGTGCGCTTGTATTTCACTATGGTGCAACCACAGGTGGAACAGATGTGGTCGCCAAGATGTTAAGCAAGTGGCTTCACATGAAAATGAGCATGGCATTGCTTCTGATTGACTTTTCAATTGCCCTTTATGCCGGCGTCTTATTTGGTGTCGAGGTGTTGTTGTTCTCCTTGCTCGGCGTCGGTCTGCGGGTGTTCGCCATGGATTCCATTTTGGAAAGCTTAACCGTGTTCAAGATTGTGGTCATCATCAGCGACAAAAATGAAGAAATTAAAAATTTCATATGCAACGAACTGGAACGGGGCGCAACCATTTACCACGCACGCGGCGCATATACGGTGCAGGACAGAGAGGTCATCACCACGGTTGTCGCTAGACAGCAAGCACGGTTGCTTCAAAAATTTGTCAATCAAGTGGACAAGGATGCATTTATCACCATTAGCAATTCGTCTAAGATTATCGGCAAAGGATTTTCGGCTTGAACAAAAGAACCTAGCGCTAAGGGGGCTTAAGCACTAGGTTAAGGGGGGATTTATGTGTACCACCAGAGCAGTACAGTGAGGTTCTAAGGGGTACAATAATAATGTTGCCAAAAAAATAAAATATTATACATATATTCACATGTTGTGGTATACTTGTAAAAAAATATAGAAACCAATAAATGGAGGGATATTTTTGTTAGACGCGAAAAGAGTAAGGGACGATTTTGATGCAGTGAAAAAAGGTTTGGCAAGACGAAACAAAGACTTCGAATTGGAAAAATTTTTAGAGCTTGATGTCATGCGAAGAGAGCTAATCCAAAAGTCCGAGGACATGAAGAGCAAGCAAAACCAAGTGTCAAGGCAAGTGCCTATCCTTAAAAGTGAAGGAAAAGACGTTTCTTCTATATTAGAAGAGATGAAGCAGTTTTCGGCAGAGGTAAAAGAACTGGAGCAAGCGGTAAAAGAAGCAGATGCGAAAATTGAAAACTTCTTGCTTAACGTTCCAAATATTCCAAACGAGCTCGTGCCCGTTGGCGCGACAGATGCAGATAACCAAGAACTACGCACCTATTTATCACCCACCACATTTGACTTCACACCTGTGCCACATTGGGAAATCGGCGAGACGCTAAACATTCTTGACCCAGCCGCGGCTGCAAAGACGACAGGCGCACGGTTTACCTTTTATAAGGGGCTTGGGGCGAGACTCGAACGTGCCATTATCAGCTTTATGCTAGACACCCACGTAGACAAACATGGCTACACTGAAATTTTGCCGCCGTTTTTGGTGCACAGAAGAAGCATGGAAGGCACGGGGCAGCTACCAAAGTTTGAGGAAGACGCGTTTAAAATTGCAAACACAGAGTATTTTTTGGTGCCCACGGCAGAAGTTCCCGTGACAAATATGTACCGCGAAGAGATTTTAGACGGAAAAAACCTGACCATCAGCCATTGTGCGTATACCGCCTGTTTTCGTGCGGAAGCCGGTTCCGCAGGGCGCGACACAAGAGGTTTGATCCGCCAACACCAGTTTAACAAAGTAGAACTTGTCAAGTTTGCGCATCCCGAAGATTCGTATGCCGAGCTTGAAAAGCTAACCGCCGATGCCGAAGATATATTAAAACTCTTGGGCTTGCCGTACAGGGTCGTGCGACTTTGCTCTGGTGACCTTGGGTTTAGTTCGGCCATGACGTATGACATCGAGGTATGGATGCCAAGCTACAATCGCTACGTCGAAATATCAAGCTGTAGCAACTTTGAAGACTACCAAGCCCGTCGGGCAAACATCAAGTACAAAGACAACGCCAAAGACAAGGCTGCCTATGTGCACACCTTAAACGGAAGTGGTCTTGCAGTGGGACGAACCACAGCCGCCATTCTTGAAAACTTTCAGCAGGCAGACGGCTCTATATTGGTGCCGAAAGCATTGATCCCATACATGGGCGGCATTGACGCAATCAAATAGGGAAATTTTTTAGCGAGAGAGGGCGCGTTTGCCTGATCTCGCTTTTTGTTTTGTTAAGGAACGTCGACATCATCAAAGGCGTCTAGACAATCGTCTACGACATCGACCAAGTTGATGGGCGTCACGCTATGTAAGGACAAAATTTTTATAATTTTTGCCGCTCGTTCGTAGTTATCTGTTACATACTCGGTTTTTTCGGTGGCTACAAGCTTCAAACAACCGCACCATTCGTCATACTTGGAAACTTCAAAACCGTACAACACAGAACCCTTTCGCTCGCTACGAATAATCCGGTAGGTAAGGGCATATGCCTTGTTTTCTTCATCTACCATATTTGAAACAGCATCAAAGGGTAGTTTTCTAGGCGGCATGGGGTGAGGTTTTGACAAAAATTTTGCTTGCAAAACAGAATTTTTTGGATGCGTAATGTATAACGTGGGTTGATTTGAAGATGTGAGCATATCCATAATTACGTTTTCCTCCTTATGTTTATCCGATATGTACAATTATAACGGAATAAACGTCGTTTATCCACACAAATCGCTCGCATAATTCGATACGAACAGCATGTGTTTGTGTATGATTCGACACATAGACGAAAAAGAAAACGAAAAAAAGTATAACAAAGTGCCCGTGGCTGATGCCACGGCAAGTATAGTTCTTGTAAATTTCGGTGGAAATATGATATACTATACCCAACGCATTTGTCGCCATTTTGTCGCGCGGTTACCGCGTGTCAGAGCCGACAAATGAAACTATAGTGAGATTGACGGAGGTATTTTTATGTATAGCCTAGATGAACTAAAAAATGTCGACCCTGAAATTATGAATGCCATTTCGGAAGAGCTAACAAGACAACGGAACAACATTGAATTGATTGCATCTGAGAATTTTGTCTCAAAAGCAGTGATGGCGGCGCTTGGCTCGCCTCTTACAAACAAATATGCCGAAGGATATCCTGGCAAACGCTACTATGGCGGCTGTGAAAAGGTGGATATTGCCGAAAACTTGGCAATCGAACGGGCAAAAAAATTGTTTGGCGCAGAGCATGCCAACGTGCAACCACACTCTGGTGCCCAAGCAAATATGGCCGTCTTTTTTGCCGTATTAAACCCGGGTGACACGGTAATGGGCATGAACTTGGCGCACGGTGGTCATTTGACCCATGGTAGCCCTGTCAATATGTCGGGCAAACAGTACAACATTATCCCTTACGGCGTCGACCGCGAGACTGGGTATATCGATTATGACGAAGTAGAGCGTTTAGCAAAAGAGCACAACCCAAAGATGATTATTGCAGGGGCCAGTGCCTATTCTCGTACCATTGACTTCGAACGGTTTGGCAACATTGCCAAGATGGTAAACGCTTATTTTATGGTAGACATGGCGCATATTGCAGGCCTCGTGGCAACCGGCCATCATCCAAGTCCTGTGCCATACGCCGATTTTGTGACGTCTACGACACACAAAACGCTAAGAGGCCCAAGAGGCGGCTTGATTTTGTGTCGTGAAGAATTTGCGAAGCAGATTGACAAGGCGATCTTCCCTGGTATCCAAGGCGGCCCTTTGATGCATGTCATTGCGGCAAAGGCGGTTTCCTTTAAAGAAGCGTTAGACGAGTCCTTCACACAATATTCAGACCAAGTGGTGAAAAATGCGAAGGTGCTTGCTGCGTCATTGTTAAAAAATGGGTTTCAGCTTGTATCAGGCGGCACAGACAACCATCTTTGCCTTGTCGACTTACAAAATCTTGACATCACGGGTAAGGAAGCCGAGCGTCGATTGGATGAAGTACGCATTACATGCAACAAAAATGCCGTGCCGTTTGACCCACGTTCACCGTTTGTCACAAGCGGTATTCGGTTGGGCACGCCGTCTGTTACCTCACGCGGCATGAAAGAAGCCGATATGGAAGAGATTGCGGCCATTATCGCGCTCACATTAAAAGACTTTGACAACACAAAAGAAGAGGCAATGAGACGCGTAGAGGCGCTTGTCTTGAAATATCCTTTGTATACAGAGTAAAACAGTGGAAAATATTCGGCGCTAAAGAATACCGTTAGTGTCAAATAGAATAGAAAGGGATTTGTGACGATGAACAGACATTTAGGCGCCGTGGGCTTTAAAAACATGGTTACGCCGATACAATACAGAAAATTAAATGTTGATGCGGTCTCAAACCCTTCTCAGCGATATTTTTTCCCATTGGGCGGCGGCAAAGATTACATCGAATACTATAAAGAGTACGGCAGTAAATTTGGCATTGCCATCAAGGGCACCATAGACGACGATGACCAGGTGAAAATTGACCAAGTGACACCGTATGCGCAGCCGCCTCACCCGACGGAAGTCACCCATGTCGCCATCGAGCAGGTAGAGGGCAGTGACGACCATTACGTCTATTGTATACACGCGGGTGGCGGCAATGATTTAGTTTTTTTTCTGCAAAATGTATATGAATACAAAAAAACGGTGAACATGAACCACCGCAACATCAGCGAAGTCTATATAGCCGCACTGTCTGACTTTGGCAAAGTCATTTTGCCAATTGACACGCCAGATAAGGTGCAAGGCACAGACGGTGATTTGGCAGGCAACCGCATGAAAATTTTTAACAACTCAAAGCGAGATGAATTTAGTTTTTCAGCCGTGTTTGACGAAGAAATCGAAGGCATGTCAGGCTCGCTGTGGGATAAGATTAAGGAGTTTGATCTGTTGTCTGTGGTGGATGCCTATATCATCCCACACG
>JAVBJY010000245.1:0-7869 GCA_031546735.1 Eubacteriales bacterium | reverse complement strand
ATCGGTGACTTTCTATATGTCAGCCGCAAGGCGAAGAACTACGCCCGCATTGAAAACAAGCATGATAACTTTCAATCACTTGAAAAGCTATTCGACGAGATTGAACTTGTGCCCGCCCTCGAAAGCGAAATCAACCGCTGTATCGTGTCCGAATTTGAAATCGCAGACGAAGCCAGCAACGCGCTTCGGGACATCAGACGCGACATCAAGCTATCAAACAGCAAAATAAAAGAACACTTGAACAGCATCATCCACTCGGGCACATACAAGACGATGCTACAAGACCCGGTCATCACGACGAGAAACGATCGCTACTGTGTCCCGATTAAGAGCGAATACCGAAACACCTTTCCTGGCATGATTCATGACCAATCCTCTACTGGCGCGACGGTGTTCATGGAGCCTATGAGTGTTGTACAACTAAACAATAAAATTAAAGAATTGGTGTCAAAAGAGAAAACTGAAATCGAGAAAATACTCATGGCACTGTCTGAAATCGTAAACGAGCACCTCTATATTTTTCAAACCAATATGACGCTGTTGACGACCATTGACTATGTATTTGCAAAAGCCGAATTGTCCATCAGCATGAATGGCACAGAGCCGATCTTTAACACAAAAGGCTACATTAACATCAAAAAAGGCAGGCACCCCCTTCTCGACAAAGAAACAGTCGTGCCCACCGATATTTATTTGGGCGGCGCGTTTACGACACTCTTGATCACAGGGCCAAACACAGGTGGAAAAACCGTCTCGTTAAAAACCCTTGGTCTGTTTACATTGATGGGGCAATCGGGGCTTCACATTCCGGCGTTTGACCGCTCTGAACTAAGCGTATTTGATAAAATATTCGCCGATATCGGTGATGAGCAAAGCATCGAGCAAAGCTTGAGTACATTTTCTTCTCATATGACAAACATCGTAAACATATTGGCCGAGACGACCGATATGTCCCTCGTGTTGTTAGACGAACTAGGTGCGGGAACAGACCCGACCGAAGGGGCGGCACTGGCCATCGCCATCATCGAGTATCTGCACCAAAGGCAAATTCGAACCGCCGTCACCACCCATTATAGCGAGTTAAAGCTGTACGCCCTCTCGACTGATCGAGTAGAGAATGCGGCATGCGAGTTTGATGTACACTCCCTACGTCCAACGTATAAACTCTTAATCGGCATCCCTGGCAAGAGTAACGCCTTCGCCATTTCGAGACGTCTCGGTCTGCCTGAACATATCATAGACGATGCAAAAAATATATTAAAAAGCGAAGATGTTAAAATAGAAGATGTCATCACAAACTTAGAGATCAGCAAGAAAACTGTCGACATCGAAAAAGAACGCGCCGAACAATACCGCCTAGAGGCCGAGCGAATCAGAAAAGAACTAGAAGAACAAAAACAAAAGGTGAAGCGCGAACGCGAGAAACTAATTTTGGATGCAAAAGAGGAAGCAAGGCGGACGTTGAGCGATGCCAAAGACGAAGCAGACCGCATCATCAAAGAAATGCAAAAACTGGCGCGAGAGAATGCAAGCAAAAAAGATTTGGATGATACGAGACAAAAATTAAAAGACAAGATGTCTAAAGTAGAGGACGAACTCTCAGACGCAAGAAAGCCAAAACGAACGTTGCGAAAAGCACCAGAGAAATTAAAAAAAGGCGACACCGTCTACATCCATTCGTTTGGCCAATCTGGCGTTGTGCTGTCTGCAGCCGACAACGGCGGAGACGTTTTGGTGAAGGTGGGCGTCATGCGCATGAAAGTCAATGCGCTTGATTTGTCTTTGGATGAAACCGAAGACAAAGTAAAGGCGGCGGCCAGCAGTAGCGTCATGAAAGTTCGCATTGGTAAGGCACAAAACATTTCGCCCAATGTGGATTTAAGGGGCTTGATGGTGGAAGAAGCGCTTGAGAAAGCGGATAAATACCTAGACAATGCCCATTTGGCTGGTCTTGCCACTGTCACCATCATCCACGGCAAAGGAACTGGTGCCTTGCGTGGGGCGATCCAAAGCCATTTAAAAAATCACCCCCATGTAAAAGAATACCGATTAGGGCAATTTGGCGAGGGCGAAACAGGCGTAACCATCGTTCAGCTCCATTAACACCTGTTTAAGCGTTGAAGGGAGATCGGCAAGATGTCAAACCAACAAAAAATATTGGTGGTCGACGATGATGCAAACATCGCCGACCTACTTTCAATTTATCTAACAAAAGAAGGATATGAGACAAAAGAAGTTTACAACGGACGAGACGCCGTAAAAGAATTTCCAAATTATTCGCCCCATCTTGTGCTCTTGGATTTGATGTTGCCAGGGATGGACGGCTACCAAGTATGCAGAGAAATACGCGCCATCAGCGCCGTTCCCATTATCATGCTGACGGCAAAAGGCGAAACCTTTGACAAAGTATTGGGCTTAGAACTGGGTGCGGACGATTATATCGTGAAGCCTTTCGACCCAAAAGAACTGGTTGCTCGGGTCAAGGCGGTGCTTAGACGTTATGACAGCAAGAGCGATGATAAAGAAAAGCAAATTGTTTTGCCAAACCTTACCGTCAATGAATCTACCTACATCGTCCTGTACCACGGCACAAAGCTAGAGCTTCCCCCAAAAGAATTTGAGCTGTTAAACTTTTTGGTCAACCACCCCAACCAAGTGTTCACCCGTGAAAAATTGTTAGACCACATTTGGGGCTATGATTTTTTTGGCGACACGCGCACGGTAGACGTTCATATCAAACGGATAAGAGAAAAAATGCCCCTTCCGGAAGATGCATGGAGCATCAAAACCGTCTGGGGCGTAGGGTACAAATTTGAAATTTCCTGAGGCCTGATTAAAATTTCTTTGCAAGGGCGACTGCCTTTTCCCATGCCTCGCTTATAATATCCGTGGCCTTATCCGGCAAGGAGTCTGCCCCTTCAACAAAAATCGCTTCATAGTCTGTGATGCCGAAAAACTGCATCATGTGCGCCAAATACGCGTCGCCATAGTCTACGATGGGTTCGTTTGCTTGTGCTTGTTCGTGATAAAAGCCCCCTGCCGCTTGGATGTGGAGGGCTTTTTTGTTTTCGAGCAATCCCTGCGGGCCGTTTGCCGTATAGCGAAACGTCTTGCCCGTTACGCACAATACATCAATATACTGTTTGAGCCGCGCTGGAAAAAAGTGATTCCACATCGGATTTACAAACACAATTCGGTCGGCGGCTAAAAATTGGTTGAGCATGGTGTTGTGTCGTTCTACGTCTGTGCGCTCATTTTCTGCTAATTCTTCAAAGGGCGTACCTTGTTTCATTTTCATCCAAGAATCAAAGATTGCCTTGTTCAATTCGGGTACATCTACTTGATACAAGTCTAGTTCTTCCACTTGATCTGTTGGGTTTTCTTTTTTCCACGCGTCCAAAAACGCCTTGCCCACTGTTAGTGACTTTGATTCGTCCACCGTTAGGGGGTGGCATGTGACATACAGTAAAGTTTTCATTTTATTCACTCCTTCTCTTGCCATCATGGTTCTGGCCTAAGATCGTTTCTGCCAACTCAATATCTTTCGCATAAGTGATTTTAATGTTCGTCTCTTCCCCTTTGACCACGTAGACAGGTGACAGCCCAAAATGCAACACGAGGCTACAGTCATCCGACACCTCGATGGGGTTGTGTTGATACAAGCGGTAAGCCTCTTTGATCGTCGCCAGTTTAAACGCCTGTGGCGTTTGCACCTGCATCAAATATTTTCGTGGGGGAACGTCTTCAATCAATTGCCCTTCGCCTATCTTGATGATCGTATCGGTGCACGGCACCGCCACATTAACCGCGTCGTATTGTTGCAACGCCGCTACGATATCGTCCAACATGCGATCGGATAAAAATGGACGAACCGCATCGTGAATCAACACACCCTCTGTATCGCTATCGCATGCGTCTAGACCAATTTGAGAAGATGCGCTACGGTTTTCGCCGCCTTTGACAATCTGCGAAAGCTTTTTGAAGCCTTGCCCCATCACCAACTCGGTTGTATAGGCATGATACGCCTCATGCACCACAATGATATAAGAGGAAATATAGGGGCTATTCTCAAATACATCCATGCTACGCTCTAACACCGTTCGACCAGAAATCTTGATAAACTGCTTCGCAAGACCGCCGCCAAACCGTGTGCCCGAGCCGCCTGCTAGAATAATGGCTTGCATTTTCATCTCTATCATTCCCCATTCTTTCGTTTACGCCCTGTGTTCGTGTGCGTGATAAATCATTGCGTTGCAAATCGCCGCCGAGACATTGCTGCCCCCTTTTCGCCCTTTTGCCACGATACGGGGCACGTCGGTTGTCAACAACAACTCCTTGCTCTCGATGACGTTTACAAAACCAACTGGCACACCGATAACCGCTACCGGCTTAACCGACCCTTCACGGATCAATTCGCACAGCCTGATCAGTGCCGTCGGCGCGTTGCCCAGTGCAAAAATGAGAGGCACGTCTAACCGCGCCGCCTTCTCCATGCTGACGACCGCTCTTGTCACATTTCTTCGGCTTGCCTCTGCGGCGACGTCGTCGTCTGCCATGAAGCAATGGACGTTTCCGCCCCACGCCGCCAATTTCTTTTGATTGATCCCTGCCTTCGCCATGTTGGTATCCGTCACGATATGCGCGCCCTTTAAAAGTGCCTCTTCCACAACTTTGACAACATGCTTCGAAAACACAAGGTTGTCGGCATATTCAAAATCGGCCGTCGTATGAATGACGCGTTTGATGACGTGTGCATGGTTTGGGTCTAGCTTTTTGTCGCCAAGCATCTCTCCAATAATTTGAAAGCTTCGTTCTTCGATTTGCCCTGGTGGCATCTGTTCAATGCTATTGTTCATGTTCATCTACCTTTCAATGCCGGTTCTGGCGGCTATGTTGCGGTCGTAGGGGTGCTTGATTTTTTTAATCTCGGATACATAATCGGCCATGTCAATCAATCGCTCGCTTGGGTCGCGCCCTGTCATCACCAGTTCGATTTTTTTATGGTGTGTCGTGAAAAAATGATCCACCATCACTGTATCGATCAAACCATAATTATATGCCGAAATCAGTTCATCAAAAATCAACAAATCACACGCGTTGATTTCATACGCCTCGATGCAAGCGTTAAAGATTGTGTTATGAATGTCTGTTATCTCTTGCTTTTGCGCTTCATTCATTTGGAACGTAAACGGAAACTTTTTTTCACTGCGCAACACCGATATCGTCTCGATTTGGCTGAATATCGCTAACTCTCCCGTGGGGCTGCTTTTTAAAAATTGCGCAACGAGTACGCGCTTACCATGACCCGCCGCCCGGAGGGCGAGCCCCATGGCGGCTGTCGTCTTGCCCTTTCCATCGCCGCAATAAAGATGGATGAGGCCGAGTTCATCACATGCATGCATCTGCTTTTTCACCGCTTTCTTTCATTATCTCATATATTTTTTTGATGTCAATGGATGATCGAATCATCTGCGCTAGCTTGTCATATTCCTCTTCCTTTGCCTGCTCGGTATCCACCCGCATCTCGTCCTCCCAAGGAATATTTTTTTGCTCGCACAAGCCTTGCAAGATTGCACCGACAACTTCGTTTCCGTCTACGATGCCATGAATATAGGTGCCAAAAATATGGTTCGTATGCTGTCCGTCTTGCTTGGTGTGCCCCTCTTGCATGGTGACGGTCGTTAGCGCAAGGGCGTCGCTCTGCCTTGTCGTCTCCCCCATATGAATTTCGTATCCTGTGAACGTCTTCCCTGTGAGATGCTTGAACACTCCTTCGATAGGATGGAACACGCCTGTTACACGGGTTCTTGTCTTTTGGCTTGTAAACGTCGTTTCGATGGGAAGGAGAGACAGACCCACCATCTCGCCGCCATGCTCGACGCTGTCTGGGTCATATAGCCGCTCGCCCAACATTTGATAGCCGCCACATATGCCGAATACTGGCTTATTTTCGTTCGCGTGCTCCCGTATTGTTTCCGCCAACCCACACTGCCGAAGCCACAACAGATCGCCCATCGTGTTTTTTGTGCCGGGGAGGATACACAGATCAGGGGACTGAAAATCCTTCACGCTATCCACATACCGAAGAGAAACGTTCGCCCGATTTTCAAACCCGCTAAAGTCTGTAAAATTAGATACATGTGGCAAGCGAATCACCACAATGTCAATGGGCTTCTGTTCTCTTTTTGTATACAGCCGTTCGGCCAAGCTGTCTTCTTCATCAATGGCGAGTGGCATGTGTGGGATGACCCCCAAGACGGGCAAGCCGATTAGCGCCTCTAGTTGCGCAAGCCCCGGCTTTAATATTTCAAGGTCGCCCCTAAATTTGTTAATGACAACACCTTTTATCAGCCGTCTTTCGTCGTCGTCCAAAAGCGCAAGGGTGCCAAAAAGAGAGGCAAACACGCCGCCACGGTCGATATCGCCTACCAGAATACACGGCGTGTTTGTCATTTTGGCAAGCCCCATGTTGACAATGTCGTCTTGTTTTAAATTGATTTCGGCTGGACTCCCCGCCCCTTCTATGACGATGACCTCATAATCTTCCGACAGGCTTTGAAACGCCGCTTGAATCGTCGGAATGAGCGACTTCTTGTAGGCAAAATAATCTGCCGCCCGCATATAGCCAAGCACTTCGCCGTTTACAATGACTTGTGACCCTTGGTCGTTTGTCGGCTTTAGCAAGATTGGGTTCATCCGAACGTCTGGCTCTGTTTTTGCACATTCTGCCTGCATCACTTGTGCTCGCCCCATTTCAAGGCCTTCTGCCGTGATGTACGAGTTTAACGCCATGTTTTGTGACTTAAACGGTGCCGTTTTGTATCCGTCTTGCTTAAAAATTCTGCATAGCCCCGCCGTCAGTACGCTTTTGCCAACGTTTGACATCGTGCCAAGCACCATGATCGATTGTGCCATTCTGTTCTTCACTCCCTCTGTTTCACGATCTCTTCCATCGCGGCCAGCAAACGCCCGTTGTCGGCGGCTGATTTTATGGCGATTCGAAAGAAACCTTCTTCTAGCCCCGTAAACCCGTGGCACTCTCTGATTAAAATATCATATGGCAACAACCGCTCCCGAAGCTTCGGGATGTCTGTTTTGCATAACATAAAATTTGTGGCGCTGGGAAACACCGTAAAGCCAAGTTGCGCTAACCGATGGGTCATATGGGCGCGCTCGGTTTTGATTAGTTGTTTTGTCTCTTCTATATATTGTGCTTCGGTTAGCGCCGCGATGCCGCATTGCTCTGCAATGACCGAGATCGGCCACGGCTGTCCGCTATTTTTTATTTTTTGCGCCGTTTCCGCATGGCCGACAAGCGCGTACCCAAGACGAATGCCTGCCATGGCATATATTTTTGTAAACGCCTTTAAGATGATGATATCCCGCCCGCCGTTGACAAGGGGCTTTATCGTATGGCTGTCAGCGTCGTCTACAAAATCCATAAAACATTCATCCACCACCAACGTCGCCCCCACTTCGGTTGCTCTGCGTTGTATCCGTGGTAGGATAGACGAGTCTAAAACCGCACCCGTCGGGTTGTTTGGGTTGCACAGCATCACCATGTCTACATCGTCAATGCAATCGACAATGTCTAAACCGACTGCGAAGTGCTTCGCTTCTTGTAGCGGATAGTGCTTGACGGCACAGCCGACTTCTGCAAGGGCGCATTCGTATTCTGAAAACGTGGGTGCCAACACCAACGCACGTTTTGGTCGTAGGGCGTGTACCATTCGGTAAATCAAATCTGCCGCTCCATTCCCGCACACGATGTTTCGCGCGTCTACCCCTTCATGACACGCGAGCGCCGTGATAAGTGCCCGGCTATGCGGGTCGGGATAATTTGTGCAAGCGGAAACGCTGTCTACAATC
>JAVBJY010000216.1:0-11253 GCA_031546735.1 Eubacteriales bacterium | reverse complement strand
CCATACTCGCCTTGATACGGCTGGTCACTTTGTGAGAGTTCGCCCTGGGTTAAATCTTTGACGACTTGGATAATGGAAGACGGGAACAGCGGCTTTTCGATAAAACGGAACACGCCTTTTTGCCTTGCCGTCTCTCGTACATCATCCATGTTGTACATGGAGATCATGACGATAATACATTTTTGCCCAGTTAGTTCACAAATTTGCTCTACCAGTTCAAGGCCCTCTACATCAGGCATAATGTAGTCTAAGAAGATGACATTATACGGACGCCCCTCCAATATGGCTTGCTTCACCTTTTCAACTGCCGTCGCTTTGCGTGATTCGCATTCGCACACCAGCTCACTGTTTGCAAGCACAGCCGTCATGTAATCGAGGATCTCTTTCGAGTCGTCGATGGCCAAAATCCGCAGGTCTTCAAACTTTATGTTGACGGGGGGGGTTGCCGCTTCTGGTGCTTGTTTTAATACAACAGTAAACGTAAAGCTACTGCCTTTTCCAATCTCACTATCGACACTGATCTGTCCACCCATCATCTCTACTATTTTCTTACAGATGGCAAGCCCCAGACCTGTGCCGCCAAACTTTCTCGTGATGGTGCCATCGGCTTGCTCAAAAGGCTCGAAAACCGATTCGAGTTTGTCTTTGTTAAGGCCGATGCCCGTGTCTTTAATGTTAAACTTCACGACGGCTGATTCTTCTGACTCGTGCTCTAACGTGACTTTTACAGAGATTGTGCCGTTGATTGGTGTAAATTTGTTGGCATTTGACAACAGATTAAGAAGAACTTGCGCCAACCGCACGTCGTCACCATAAAACTTGAAGGGCATGCTCGGGTCTATTTCTACATTCAAGGTTTGGTTCTTTTCGTTTGTTTTCAGCGCCATGATGTTCATAACGCCTCGGATGACGGTTTCGATGCCAAACTCCTGTTCGAACAGTTGCAGCTTGCCGGATTCGATTTTAGACATATCCAAGATGTCGTTGATGACGTTTAACAGATGCTCGCTTGACGTTTGGATGTTGTCTAAATAGCTACCAAGTCGCTCTGGATTTTTGCTTCTTTTTGCAAGGCTGGTCATGCCGATAATGGCGTTCATCGGTGTTCGGATTTCGTGACTCATCTTCGATAAAAATTCACTCTTCGCCTGATTGGCAATCTCTGCCCGGTCTCGCTCTTCGATGATCTGCTGTGCCATGAGGCTTTGGGCGGTGTTGTCGATGGATATGCCATAGATCTTTAGGTTGTTGTTTGCGTTGTCAGATACCCCGCGTATATAATTGGTTGCATAATGAATCGTGCCGTCACTCCAGATGAGCTTGCTTTCGAACGAATTGATGTCGTCGTTGATATGGGCAAGCAAATCGTCGTAGGTTCGGCTTTCTAACATCCCTTTCATAAATTGTGGAATGGTGATTTGGCTTTTGGTCGGATCCATGCCCAACAGTTGGTAGGTGTTGGTGTTGCAAATGACTTTGTTGAAGGTGGGGATGATTTCCCATATGGCGGCCTTCGACGCATCGATGGCCATGTTTAACCGCGAGTTCAAAGACGATACTTTGATTTCCATTGCCTTCAAATCGGTTACATCAATGGAAACGCCAATGACACCGTTTACATTGCCCTCTTCATCGGTATAAGGCGAAATATAGTTGTTTAAGTACACCGAATCCAGATCATAGACAAACGTAGATGGCCAACCCAATAACGTTCGAAACACTTTTTGCTTAAATAAATCGTCGTCTGGTTTGTTTTTGATATCCAACACATCGGACGTGATGACGGTGCCCTCTAACAGCACCAGGTCAAACTCGTTATCCAAAATCCATAAGCTAACCGGCATACTTTTGAGCATCGCTGTCATGCCTTTTTGGCTGATGGCCAGTTTTTCATCACGCTTTCGTTCTTCGGTTATGTCCAAAACGAAGTTGGAGATGCCCACCACTTCGTTTTGGACATTTAACAACGGGTACAAATTGACAAAATAATAATTTTGGTTCGCATCCTCTGCATGGAAATAGGAAGCAACCTTCTCATCAAACACTTTCCGGTAGTAGGAGTTAAACAAATCCCACATGGCTTCGTTTTTGTCGATATCGAAGATGCTAAGGCCGACACTTTCTTGTGTCACGAGGAAGCGGCCGTTTGTATCTTGTATTACCCCTTCGTTGTCTGTGTAGAAGATCAGGGCGGTGGAGGCGTTAAAGATCGAATCCATACGCTGGTTGCCACGCTCTAAATCGTCTGTAATGGTTTTGTTTTGGATGATAAAAATAACGATGGCCTGCAAGGTGTTTAACAAATCATTGTAGGTGTTAAACGTCTCTTTCTGTTGTTTGCTGATGTCAAAGGAAAATGCACCATATAACTCGCCGTGTAGGCGAATGCCAATCAGGCAGAAACATCTGTCGTCGTAAAAATGTGGATCGTCGGTTAATTTCATGAGCAAATCAAATTTGTCTGCGACAATGTACGGCTCTTCTAAGAGAGCTTCGTAATTTACGCTAAGTGCCTGTCGTACGCCCAACCCCACAACCGGAAACACACAGTTTGTCGAGTATTCGTTTTCGAGCACCCATTCTCTGCTCTGTGTATCAACCCGTGCGAGATAAATATTTTTCGAATCAAAAAATTCATACACACTGCGCATGAGGTATTCAAATTTTTGGTGGAAGCTGTCTGTCGACATCATGACGGCAGACATGTCGGAGATAAATTCTTGCTTCTTGATCTGGAATGCCCGTTGGTGTTTCGTCTCTACCAGTTCTGAAATATCGCGCATAACAATGGCGACACCGATGATATGGCCGTCGTTGTCTAGGATGCGGTACATGGTTTGCTGTACATTCCATTCCATTCCGTTTGTATCGACGACGTACACGACAGAAACAAGGGCTTCGTCACTCTCTTTTACTTTGTCAAAGTCACGATAGACGGCTTCGATTTGGCTTTTGTTATAAAAAATCGAAAGTTCGTCGCCCACACAGGCACCTTCGGCAAGACCAAGCATTTTGTAGCCCGTATCATTAATGGTAATAATTTTTTTATCAACGTCTACCATGGCAACAATATCGGGTGAGGACTTTATAACGGCCGTCCATTGGTAAAGCCTCGTTTCCAGTACCTTTTGCTCGGTCACGTCTGTGAAAACACTGACCTTTGCAACCTTTTCGGCATCGGTGATCCAAGGGGACAAGCTGTCGTATCGTTTGATCCATTGAGCCGTGCTTGGGTTATAGTAGAGACAACCTACGGTGCTAGTTGCCCGAAGGTCGTTCATATAGCTTTCGGTCTCGGGGCACCATGGGCATTTTTCGGTAAATCCATACGTTTCGTAGCAGATATTCGACACCTGAAACTGTTCGCCCAAGGCTGTGCGGGCAGTTTGGTTTATGTACAATATTTTGTTTGTGTCGAGTTCTTGCACGACGACAGCAACACCCAAACTATCCAGTATGTGGATCAGCGTATTCTCTTTTTCTTTTAGTTTGCCATAAAATTTATAGTAGAGCGCCCGCCCACCCAAAATGACGATGGCAAACAGAAGGAGCATGAAGCACAGCCGCAAGATATCGGCGGGATGAAACATGTTCTTGACGGGCATTTGAATACAAATGCCATACACACGCTCGCCCAAATCGACCACGCGAAAAGACAATAGCACCATGTGCCCGTATTCATCTTTCACGAGCCTGGTCTCGGAAGCTTCGGCGTCTTTGAGCAACTCATGTAAGGCATCGCCCTCGATGATGCTGTTTTGTTTGTTTAATTGGTACCCACTATCAAAAAAATAGATACCCCCTGTTTTTTTCTGATCCATCTCTAAAATGGAAACTCTGGCCGGAAATTGTTTGCGAACGTCTGCCTTTTGCACGGCATAAAAGTTTGTAAATGTCTTGCCCACTTCTTCTTTTTGCAAGGGTGGGGCACCATTTGCGCGGTTTTCTTCGTTCATCTGAACGAGCGTCGTCTCTAAGCCGTTTAGATACAAGGTGTTAAACTTCTCATACGATTGTATGGGCACCGCAAGCTCAGCAATAAAGATGAAAACCGCGACAAGGAATAGAAGCAAGATGAGCCCCCACGTTTTCTTTGGAACCATTCGAATTTTATCTCTCATAACAGACAAGCCCTACTTACTACAACAGGCTTGATAAACACCCCTTTTCCAAATTGCGATTGATATACAACTTTCACTTTCATTACTTTATAGTATATCAAAACAAACGGCCTTTTGGAAGAATTATTTCATTGACATTCGTATTTCATTTTCTATGCCTTTCGAATGGTTGCACCCAGGGCCGACAACTTTTCGGGTAGCCGTGCATATCCTCTTTCGATGTGGGCGGTTTCGGATAGTTCGGTTGTGCCTTCGGCGGCCAAAGCAGACAACACAAGGGCGGCACCCGCTCGCAAGTCTTTCGCGCACACTTGCGCGCCGGTCAGCCTCTTTACGCCTTTCACGATGGCGCTTCGGCTTTCGGTCTTGATGTCGGCCCCCATGCGGTTTAACTCTGCCACATGCAAGAATCGATTTTCAAATACAGTTTCGTTCACAATGCTTGTGCCATGTATGGTGGCAAGTAAACTCATGATGGGCGCTTGCATGTCTGTGGGGAAGCCAGGGTGCGGCATCGTCATGATGTCGGTGCTTTTGAGGGGACGATCTACATATACGCGGATGCTATTTTCGCTTTCATCACAATTGACATTTATTTCACGTAGCTTTGCGGTAATCGGTTTTAAATGTTCGAGCATAATATTTGTAATCGTGACATCGCCTTTTGTAATTGCCGCCGCAATCATATAGGTGCCTGCTTCGATTCTGTCGGGGATGACTTCGTGGGTGCATCCGTGCAACGCGTCTACGCCTTCGATGTGGATGCTTTCTGTGCCTGCGCCAGAGATTTTTGCGCCCATCTTATTTAAAAAATTGGCAAGATCAATGATCTCTGGTTCGATGGCGCAATTTTCGATACGCGTCACACCTTTGGCGAGTACGCTACACATCATAATATTCTCGGTCGCGCCGACACTTTTATAATCGAGGTAGATATCTGCACCCACAAGCGATTTGCCGCGCAGTTCGATGGCGCCATGTTCTTGCTTAATTGTGACACCCAGTGCCTTAAATCCTTTCAAATGCAAATCAACAGGTCGAACACCAATGGGGCAACCACCGGGGTAGGGGATTTTGATTTTTCCAAACCGTGCAAGCATGGGGCCGGCCACCAAGAAGGACGCCCGAATTTGCCGCACGATATCCAGCGACGCTTCGAAGCAATGGATGCCGTGGGCGTGGGCGAATAGGGACTGACCACTTTCACCTGGCGTAACCTGCGCGCCAAGCTGTGACAAAAGCATCTGCATAACCGACACATCTTGTAGCGCCGGGATATTGTGCAAGGCACACGGCTCGTCTGCCAGTAGCGTCGCCGCCATGATGGGCAACGCCGAATTTTTAGAACCTTCTATTTTCAAACTGCCATGTAAGGGCAGACTTTTTTCTATAATAAATTTATCCATAGGATACGTTCCTTTCCGTTGTGGTTGTACACCGATCTAAACAGTATTAGTATGCCCAAATTCATTCTAAAATAATGGATATGCATACGAAAATAATGGATATGCATGCGCTTGAAAGTGGTGTTGTTCCCAGTGCTGTTGAACCAATCCAAGCTTGTTTCATTTTTCGTTGAGAATAGCTGGAAATGATGCTATAATGAAAGCATAGTTTATGAGAGTCGGTGATGGTGGTTTTGGCAGAAACAGAAGAAAATATATATTGGCATAGTGCTTTTTATGAAGCAATACAGTTGGAACTTTCGGAGTATGCAGATAGTTTGGATTTTATCAATGAGTATCAACTTTCTAAGGAAGCCCTTATCATGGACGTACTTGTGGTGAAGAAAGAACAAGATGTTCACATAGAGAAAAATATTGGTAGCATTTTCAAGGGTCATAATATTATTGAGTATAAGTCCGAAAAGGACTACATTTCGGTTGATGATTATTATAAAGTGTTTGGATATGCAAATTTGTACAAAGCATTTGAACACGCCAATATTGATGACATCACAATAACGTTTGTGGAAACGAAACATCCACGTAATTTATTAAACCATCTAAAGACGGTTCGAGGGTTTGAGATTATTGAGCCGTATAACGGTATATACTATATAAAAGGTGATTTATTTCCGGTTCAAATAATAGAAAGCAAAAGACTATCCAAAGAGGAGAATATTTGGATAAAGAGTTTGAGTAGCAACTTAAAAGCGGCAGACATTGCGAAACTTTTAGAGGTATACCAAAGTATTGGAAGAATTGAGAAGAATAATGCATACATAAGTGTAATTATGGATGCGAATGCAGAAATGATGAAGGAGGTCTTGGCGATGAGTTCAGCGGTGCTGAAAGAAATACTTACAGAAGCATTTGAAAAAAATGGCTGGATGAAAGAAGCATTTGAAAAAAATGGTTGGATGAAAGAAGCAGAGGCTAAAATTGAAGAAAGAAAAGCAATAGAAGTTGCAAAAGAATTGCTAAATATGGGGATGACGATAGAACAAGTAGCAAAAGCTACAAAACTTTCTTTAGAAAAAATTATACTGCTTAAGCAATAGAGCGAGCGATATTGATTGGGAAATATATAAAAGAAGGTTCTTTTTCTATTTGATTGCAGCTGTAGGCAACGATCTGGTATTATATGGAATGGAATCATTTCAACGTGGGGGGTGACATTATTTTTAAATTTAAAAAAATATGGTTCGCTTTTTTGATCATGAATCTGTGTTTTACTGGCTGTCACCTGTCAGGTGAAGCCGTGCCCGTTACGACAGAGGCCCAGCCCAGTGTCGTCGCCACACAAAATGCGCCTGCCGTTCTCAACCAGTATACGGTCAACCTAGAATTTTCCCCAAAGACCGCGCGCATGACCGGCATTGTAAAAGTGAACTACACCAATACGACGGACACACGCCAGACGTACTTATATTTTTATAACTATCTCAATGCGTTTAGCGAAGCACAAAAAGACGACGCACCTTTCTTTCCCGAATTTAAGGCAAACGTCTATCGCTATGGCAAGAACTACGGCTCTTTTGATGTTTTGAATGCCTTCGTTGACACCGAGAAGGCAACGTTCGAAGAGAAAGGTACGCTTTTGACCATTCGACTGCCCGAGCCATTAAACAAAGACCAAAGTGTCGTCGTCGAGCTTAATTTTGAAGCCAAGATACCCAAAATTTGTCACCGCACAGGGTTTAACGACAGTGCCTATTGGTTTGGCAATTTTATACCGAGCCTCTGCATAGACCAAACGCCTGACGCAGCCGGTGTGTATGTGCCGGAGCCTTATAGCAAGGCGGGTGATCCGTTTTTTGCCGCCATCGCAAATTATGATGTCAGCATCACGGCACCCCTCGATTATCTCGTCGTCGGCAGCGGCAACCCCACTGTGTCCGAATCGAACGAGCAAAAGGTCACGTCTTTTCACGAAACCATGATTCGAGATTTTGCCTTTGCCATCAGTAAAAACTTTATCAAAGACTCCATCATGACAAATGAAGGGGTCGAGATCAATCTGTACCATTATTCTACGCTCAAAAACACAAAGGAAATTTTACGGATGGCAGAAAAGGGCGTCGAGCACTTTGGCGAAAAAATCGCGTCTTATCCGTACCACACGCTCAACATCGTCGAAACAGAGTTGTTCGTACATAACGCGGTGGATTATCCGCAAATGATTTTTGTAGATTCGACATTTTTTCATGACGAAGATATCATCAAAGGCATCACAAACAAAATTGGGCACCAATGGTTTTATAACATCATCGGCAGTGACCAGATTCACAGTGCGTGGCTAGACGAAAGCATAACATCGCTGTTGCGGCAAGATATTTTTTACAGCAAACAGACTGTGCGAAAACTGCTCAGAGACGATTATGATATGCTCGCAAAACTGCCGCCAAGCAAGATCGACACGTCGACCGATACGTATAATTCATGGGAAGCGTACTATAATATACAATATAAAAAAGCCAGAATTATGCTCTACTGCCTGCGCGAAACGATGGGCGAAACAAAATTTAACAAGTTTTTGAAGGAATATTACGAGATGTATGCGTTTAAAGAAGCGACAAAAGAGGATTTTATTTCATTGGCAGAAGAAGTGTATGGCAAAAGTCTGAAAGAGTTTTTCAAGCAGTGGCTGTTTGAAGAGACGTTGCCCGCTTTAGATAACGGGAGGTTTTGAAATGAAGGTACTTGTAATCCATGCGGCGATGCCGAGCTTTGACCACGGGCTGAACAGCGTCATGAAAACAGTAAACGATACACTATCCGAGCTTGGCCTAGAGGTTGAAGAAATCAATCTGGCCTTTGCCGACATCCACTATTATGACGGGGTAGAGTCTAAAGGCGTCGACGATATATTGGAAAAGGTACAAGACGCCGTTGGGGTGATCTTTGCTTGTTCGGCCCAGATGTTTGCGCCATGCGCGGCCATGCAGACATTTTTAGAATATTTTGATTTGCCCGCGTACAAGCAGGCGCTTAAAAACAAATGCTGCCTCATCGTGACCGCCTCAAAGACGACAGGTGAGCGCGAGGCCGCCGAATATATTTCGCGGGTCATCGACAGCGTGGGCGGGTTTGACATCTTGCGGATGCCGATTGGTGCCGCTTACCAGTCGCGTATCGGCAAAGATGAGGCCATAAAAGAAATGCTTGAAAAATATGTGGAGGATTTTTACCGCATCGTGCGGCAAAACCGTAAATTTTTTGTTTCGGGCGAAGTCGCACCCGTGCAGGCACCACGTGCGCGCAATCCGGTGGCAAGCAGTGCAAACATGCCTGAAGCGGCGCAAGACACAGTCGATATGGTCTCAGCAGAGCAATTCACAAAGCTATTCGGTCACGAACCAAGACAGAAAAAAGTCACGTCAGACGACCTCGTTCGCAGTTTAAACCTAGACTCGTTTACAGATGTGCAAGAAGAAGAAATCGATGAGATCACAAAGATATTGTCGAGTAAATACAAAGAAGAAACGTTTAACCGCGGATTTGTCGGCAACCTATATAAAAACAATGTCACCAACAAAGGCTTTACAGACCAAGCCGTGGTGCCACGGATCAAGACGTGTAAACAGCGCACCCAGAGCCTCGAGCATCACTACCAACCCCAGTTGGCAGGGGGCATGGAGGCTGTGTTTCAGTTTCATGTTTCGGGGGAAGAAGCGTTCGAAGGGTTTTTGTCTATCGAGAGCACGCAGTGCGTCTTTCGTGACGGCCTTTCCGAATCCCCAGACATCTCGATTCTCGTCGATTCGAAGGTGTGGACAGAAATATTAGCGGGCAAGTTTACGGCGCAAAAGGCGTTTATGATTGGTCAGTTAAAGGTGCGCGGCAACTTTGTTCTTTTGACGCGGTTTGACCAAATCTTTAAATTAGGGAATGTGTAGGCGATGAAATGAACAAAAGACTATTTCTTTTTCTCTATACCAACACACAGAAAAATAGGACGCTTCGCAATATCGCCGTTTTGGTCACGACGGCTTCAAAATTTATTTATATTGCGGTGTACGCCGTGTATTTCGCCTTGCTCATCCATGGCGATGACGTAAGAATCGTTCCGTATATCGCAATGCCCGCACTCACGCTGCTAACAGCGCGGTGCTTGCGGCATCTCCTAAAGCGCCAACGTCCGTTTTCCGAACTCGAAATTAAGGCGCTCATTGAACATAAAAATGTGTATTCGTTTCCGAGCAACCACGCGGCGTCAGCCGCCGTGATCGCTTGTGCCGTCGGCTATATCGACACGATAAGCGGCGTGGCACTACTGGTCTTTGCCGTGTTGACAGGCGCCTCTCGTGTGTTGACAGGGGTACACTACCCCTTTGATGTATTGGCGGGTTGGATGCTTGGCCTTTTATTCGGTGGGCTTGGCTTCGTTTTTATCGCGTGAACCCTGTGGTTCACGCTTTTTCCATTTCCATTGCTTTCCACACGTCTTCTAATGGCTTGATGACCCGATAGTTGTTGTTTCGGTTTGTCGACTCAAATTTACAGACAGAGCGGTACAAGCAAAAATCACAACCGGTTCTGTCTTTCTTCTTATACGGGTGAATGCGAATGTTGCCCTTCACCAGTTCGTCTCCAATCTCTCGCACCGTATCCCGCACAAATTGCCGCAACAGATCAAACTGCTCCATATCAGCCACAGAGGATAGCTTTGTACTCACCCCGCCTTCCTTGTTAAAATATAAGGGTGCCACCAGCGAATATTTTTCGCCTTGGGTGTCCAGTGCCGCCACGATATTTTCGTCATGCAACGCAAGCCCCGATACCTTAAACGTGCCAAGCAACGTCCGTTCTAATTCTTCGTCTGATAAAATATGGTCGACAGTCAAAATCGGATCGTCAATTTTAAAGTAGAACATGCCACCCGGCAACAGATCTGTGCCTTCTATAATGGTATAGTTTTTGATAAACGCATCCAGATAGAGCGCAAGCTGTAACTGCATCCCATAGTAAATATCCTGTAGGTCGTACTTTTTCGCCCCAGATTTGTAGTCGATGATTTTGACATATCGCTTTCCGTCGCAATCCAAAATGTCGACCCGGTCGATCTTGCCTGTTAAGACGATCGACGAACCTTCGGATAGACCGATGACAATGGGCGGTAACTTCTCGTTATGCCCGAAGCCGATTTCGTAGCTGACAGGTTCGAACAGACCCATCTTGATATGCTCAGACAATGCCCAAATGGAACGCTTTGTGATCCGCTTGATTCTTTGAATCAGATACTTATAACGCTCACTGCTTAACAAAATTTCACTGCCAAGCGTAGGGGCAATGGCGTCGATACACGTTTCAACCATGCCGTCGATTTGCCCTTTATTCAAGTCGCGCCACTTGACGTTGTCTCGTTCGAGCTGTAGCGAAAAATCTTCTAACACCTTGTGAAACATACTGCCAAGATCTGGCGGGTTGATCTGGTATATTTTACGCTCTTTTGCTCTCAAGCCATATTGCACAAAAAATGAGAACGGGCACATCTTAAATTTTTCTAGCTTGGACACGCTGGATTGTATGTTGGTGCCGTACAGGTCTTTCGCGGTTTGCGGCATTAAATAATCCACCGATTGATCGGTGGCAAGGGCTTGGGTTACAAGCATCTCAAGCGTGTTTTGATAGTGCTCGCTTTCTTTAAACCATTGGTACGCATCTTGGTACACCGAAGGGAGCGCCTT
>JAVBJY010000050.1:0-6765 GCA_031546735.1 Eubacteriales bacterium | reverse complement strand
CAATACAACAAAAATCCCATGAGTTAACGTTTAACACGTCCCTAACACAAAAAAAGCGCGGCGGAAATAAAAAATTATACAATTTTTTATGACCGCCGCTCTTTTTAGGGTAGGCAAGTGCTACCTTCTTTATTTCTTCTTCGCACGTTCGATATTGATTTTTTGGTTTTTAATCTTCTTGTTTTTCATGCCTTTTAGCACGTCTTTTACAAACCGTTTCGGAACATCAACGAATGTAAATTCTTCATAGATGTCGATGTTGCCCAACACCTTTCCAGGGATAGACGACTCGCCAGCGATGGCACCTACGACGTCTTTCGCACGGATTTTTTTGTTTTTGCCGATGTTGATGAACATGCGCACCATGTCAGGCTCGTCCGATTCATAGTTTGGTGCTTCTACATCCACGTCAAGCTCGAAGGTTTCGTCACTCGTAGACTCTTGCAACTGCATTTTTAACAGCGCGGCTGAAATGTCTAGTGTAGAAAAATCTTCTGCCATAAGGCTTTCGACGATAGAGATGTATGTTGTAAGGTGTCCTTCGGCAATGACTGTCTTCACGCGCTCTAGGTACGCCTTGGTTTTAAATTCTTGAATATCGGTAAGGGTTGGAAGCTTTTGTAGTTTGATTTTGGCCTTCGTAAAGTTCATGATGTCACGAAGCTTGTAAATCTCACGTCCTACGACGAAGGTGTAGGCTTTGCCTGTTTTGCCGGCACGGCCTGTACGCCCGATTCTGTGTACATAATATTCTTCGTCTTGTGGCAAGTCGAAGTTAAACACGATGTCGATGTCATCGACGTCGATGCCACGTGCCGCTACGTCAGTTGCAACCAATATCTCGATTGTGCCCGCGCGGAATTTCTTCATTACATTGTCGCGTTGTTGTTGTTTTAAGTCGCCATGGATGGCTTCAGCAAAATAACCGCGGCTTTGCAACTGTTCTACCAATTCATCTACACGTCTTTTTGTGTTGCAAAAAATAATAGACAATTTTGGGCACTGCATGTCAATGATGCGAGACAACGCTTCCAATTTTGTTTTATCTTTTACTTCAAAATAAAATTGTTCGATGTTGGGAACGGTGAGTTCTTTTCGTGTAATGGCAACATGCTCGGGGTCGTTTTGATAATGTTTTGTGAGTTGGATGATGGCACGAGGCATCGTAGCAGAAAAAAGGACGGTTTGACGGGTTTCAGGCATTTTATCAAGAATAAATTCGATGTCTTCGCGGAAGCCCATGTCTAACATTTCATCGGCTTCGTCTAGCACAACCAATTTAACAGTATCCATTTTAATTGTTTTTCTTTGCATGTGATCCATAATTCTGCCGGGGGTGCCGACAATAATTTGGACGCCTTTTTTGAGTGCGAAGATTTGACGATCGATTGGCTGTCCGCCGTATATCGGCATTGTTTTGATGTTGCTTTTATATTTTAAAAGCTGTCTAAATTCTTCGCAAATCTGGATTGCAAGTTCTCTTGTTGGGCACAAAATAATGGCCTGTAATTTTTTATCGTCTTCGTCTACCATTTCGATACATGGGATACCAAAGGCGGCTGTCTTACCCGTACCGGTTTGTGATTGGCCGATAATATCACGTCCGGCCATAATTTTTGCAATGGCCATGGACTGGATCGGGGTTGCCTCCTCAAAGCCCATATCTGCTACGGCATTCACAATTTCATCCGATAAGTTCATTTCCTCAAATTTCAAAGTTGTCATTCATTTAATCCTCTCTACATGTATGGGCTTAGACTGCCCCATAATAAATATACAAAATGCTATATCATAATATAACAACATAAAAAGAAAATTGCAAGGGAAATTTACTTTTTTTTTAATATATGCTATACTATAGCGGTTTAGCAAATCATGGAAAAGCCAAATTGGCATCATTACGAGTTGTTGTCATGGGGAGTTGAATCTGTGCAGAGTGAAAAAAATACATTGTAAACAACAGCATCCATGCGGTTTTTATATTCCCCATTTTTTTACCATATATAGTTAGAAACCAATTCAACCTCTCTATTGTCTTCGGGTTGAGTGTATTGATCGATTTCTTTGTGTCTATCATCTTCTATTTATTTGGCTTGCAGTCTGTTTTATTTACATACAATGAACATATCGTGCAGGTTGCGTTTTTTTTGGCGGCGTTTGTCATGAGCCATACAATTATAAAAAAAACAAACGAAATTATAGGCATCGCAACCAGAAACCAACTTGAAAAAGAGCACCTAGAAGACAATCTCAAGCTAGACTCCTTTACAAAGCTCTATAACCATGCTACGTTTTATGAGATGCTAGACGAGGCAATTGCCGAATACAAACAGAGAAAGTTCAGCATTCTTGTCTTTGACATCGACAACTTTAAGAGTGTAAATGATACATTTGGTCATTCCGTCGGCGACAAGGTCATTCTTGCCCTAACCGAAACAATCGTCAACAGCATTGAGCCAGATGATTATGCATTTCGATACGGCGGAGAGGAGTTTGTTGTGATTAGCTTCGCAGATCGCGAATGGTCATACGCCCTAGCCGAACGGATACGTACGGCGTTCTACGACACACAAATGGATTTTATTGACAAAAAACTTAGCGTAAGTGTCGGTGTGTGCGAATATAATGAGCATATCAAAAGCGGCAAGGCACTATTCGAAATGGCAGATGGTGCCCTATACGACGCAAAGCGCAGTGGAAAAAACAGAACATGTATTACGATTTATAAAAAATAGGAGGAAATTCATTCATGAATACGTTTCAAGCGGTTATACTAGGATTATTACAAGGGTTTTCAGAATTTTTGCCAATTAGTAGTTCGGGGCATCTCGTGCTGTTCCAAAGGATATTAGGCGTACAAGAACCGGCCATGACATTTGATATCTTGTTGCATGTGGGCACATTGATTCCGGTCTTTGTTGTGTTTTGGAGCGACATTGTGGCCATCATCAAAAAACCATTTCAAAAATTGACGCTGATGCTTATCATCGCGACGATTCCGACGGTTATTGTCGGGCTTTTGTTTAAAGATACAATTGAGAAGCAGTTTGCACCTGATGGTTCTTTGGTATTTTTCCCTTATTGTTTTATCCTTACAGGCTTTTTCTTGCTCTATGCCGACAGAATGACAAATACGACGAAAAAAGAAGAAGACATGACGGCTATAGATGCACTGGTGATCGGTATTATGCAAGCGATTGCCATTACGCCTGCGATATCACGTTCGGGTAGCACCATATCCGGCGCCTTGTTCCGCAAGCTCGACCGCGAATATGCCGCGAGATTTGCATTCTTAATGTCTATTCCCGCTGTCATTGGTGCCACCATATTGCAAGCAAAGGATATTGTGACAGGCGCTGTGCCTATGGATAGTATATTGACCATGCCACATATACTTGGCGTTTTGGTTGCGGCGTTATCAGGGTATTTGGCGATTAAATTTATGCTCAATGTCGTGAAACAATGCAAGCTTCGCTACTTTGCCTACTATGTATTTGCAGTTGGCGCATTAATTTTGGTAGATCGATACATGACGCATTTTTATTTTTAAATTAAAGGAGGATTCGTATTGAAAACAACGGAAGAATTTCTGAAAGAGCTGAACACAACGAAGGCCGGTCTCACAAGTGACGAGGCGACTAAACGGGCACAGCAATACGGAAAAAATATGCTAGAGGAAGGCGCAAAAAAATCACTGGCCCTAAAAATATGGGATCAAGTAAAAGACCCGATGATATTGGTGTTGATTGGTGCCGCGGTGGTATCGGGCATACTCGGTGAAATCCCCGATATGTGTATCATATTGGCGGTTGTCGTCTTAAATGCAATCATTGGCCTTGTGCAAGAGCAAAAGGCAGAGCAAGCAGTGGAAGCGCTTAAAAAGATGAGCGCCCAATCGGCAAAGGTTGTTCGGGATGGCGTCTTGACGACGATTGATTCAGAAGATTTGGTGCCGGGTGATTTGGTTGTGCTGGATGCAGGCGATCTTGTACCGGCTGATTTGCGCTTGATCGAGACGTCTAGTCTCAAGATAGAAGAAGCTTCCTTGACGGGGGAGTCGGTGCCATCTGAAAAAGACGCAGCGGCCGATGTAAAAGACGATGCGCCGATTGGCGACCGTAAGAACATGGCCTACTACGGCACAGGTGTGACATATGGCCGTGCCCGTGGTGTCGTAGCCCAAATCGGCATGTCGACAGAAATGGGAAAAATAGCCAAAATGATCAGTGGCACGCCAGAAAACACAACGCCACTTCAAAAGAAACTAGCAGAAATCGGAAAAATGTTGACGGTGGCTGTGCTTGGTATTTGTGTGGTTATTTTCGCCGCGATTATTTTTAAGGCAGGCGGATTTTCACTTCAAACCTCTTTAGAGGCGTTTATGATCGCGGTGAGTTTGGCGGTGGCGGCGATACCGGAAGGTCTTCCGGCCGTTGTGACCATCGTAATGGCGCTTGGTGTGACAAGAATGGCCAAGAGACGGGCGATTATCAAAAAGCTTCCAGCAGTAGAAACGTTGGGCTGTGCGCAAATCATTTGCTCTGATAAGACAGGAACGCTAACACAAAACAAAATGGACGTTCGTGAAGTATACATGGGCGGCAAAAATAGAACCGCAGATGAATTTATGAAGGCAGAGGACGGCGAGCTGTTGCTTGATATTTTGTATCTGTGCAACGATTCAGAAGTGTACGCCGACGGACGAGAAATCGGCGACCCAACCGAAACATGTTTGAAACGATTTGCACTGAAGAAATATAACGCAGATCGGTTTTCTGCAAGCAAGAGAATCAGCGATTTGCCCTTTGATTCTGAACGAAAAATGATGTCAACGGTTAATACCTCAGCGCAAGGTGAACTTGTCTACACAAAAGGCGCCCCTGATGAAGTATTAAAAAAATGCAAAGGCTTGACAGAAAAAGAGATGCAAACCATTTTAAACGCTAACCGCGACATGGCGGCAAAAGCCCTTCGTGTACTTGGCATTGCATACAAGCCATTTAAAGAGGGTGAAGAACTAGAGAACGACTTAACCTTCGTGGGCCTTGTGGGCATGATTGACCCGCCAAGACCAGAGGCATTTGAAGCGATTAAAAAATGTAAGCGTGCCGGCATTACGACGATTATGATTACAGGTGACCACAGAGATACAGCAGTCGCCATTGCAACCGAGCTTGGGATCATTGATGATCCGTCGCAAGCGGTATTTGGAAACGTATTAGATGCCATGAACGACGAGGAGATGGCGAAGGCAGTGCAAAACATACGCGTCTATGCCCGTGTTTCGCCTCAGCACAAGGTGCGTATCGTTGAGATGTGGCAGAAGCTTGGTAAAATTGTCGCCATGACAGGCGACGGTGTAAACGATGCACCGGCATTAAAAACCGCCGATATCGGCGTTGGCATGGGCATTACAGGCACAGACGTGTCAAAGGGTGTATCCGACATGCTGTTGTCTGATGATAACTTTGCAACCATCGTAAATGCAGTCGAAGAGGGTCGCAAAATTTACACCAACATTCGAAAAGCGGTGCAATTTTTGCTATCTTCCAATATAAGCGAGGTCGTGTCTTTGTTTGTGGCCACACTCGTGTTGCCAGCCGGTACAATCTTTTTAGGGCCTGTGCATATTCTTTGGATCAACCTTGTGACAGACGCGCTACCGGCCATTGGGCTTGGTATGAACAAAGGCGAAGACGGCGTGATGAACAAGCCGCCTCGTGATGCAAACGCCAGTATTTTTTCAGGCGGCGTCGGCGTCAACATTGCGTACCAAGGGTTGATTTTATCCATTATCACATTGACGTCTTATTTCCTTGGCGCAAGGGATTCTGCCATTGCGGCGACCACAATGGCCTTTATCACCCTATCGTCGGTTCAAATTTTTCATAGCTTTAACATTAAAGCCGGTGCCGGCACATCCTTTTCGAAGAGCACCTTTGACAACCCAATGATGTTGTTTGGCGGTTTTGCGCCGATGGTCTTGGTGGCGCTTATTGTCAATATAGCGCCGTTGGCAAGCATCTTTAAGGTGACACCGCTTAGCCTGCCAGAATGGGGCATCGCGATGGGGTTGGCGTTCTTGGTTATTCCGATTGATGAGGCAATTCGCGCTGTCAAGAGAAAGATGGGCTGGGTATAAAAATTTCAAAAATCCCTCGACAGTGTTTTACAGAAGCGCTGTTGGGGGATTTTTATATTTCTAAACTAACGAAAGGAACGAAAAATAGATGGATACTGATACCATGTTAAAAGAAAACGGTGCCGATATGATCAAGATGCAGGAACTAATCCGCACCTTGAATGAAGCGTCTAACGCCTATTACAATGAGGACAGAGAAAAAATGTCCGACTTTGAATACGACAAGCTGTACGATGCCCTTTGTCTGCTCGAGCAAGAGACAGGGGTGCAGATGTCGGATAGCCCCACGATGAAGGTGGGCTATACCGTGTTAAGCGGCCTGCAAAAAGTCAACCACGACAAGAGGATGCTCTCTCTTGACAAAACGAAAGACGTGTTGAAGTTAAAATCATTTTTGGGCGAGCAAGAAGGGCTTCTGTCATGGAAACTAGATGGGCTTACGATTGTGCTCAAATATAAAGACGGCAAATTGTTACAAGCCGTTACAAGAGGCAACGGTGAAATTGGCGAGGATGTAACCCATAATGGCCTGTTTTTTAAATATGTACCGCACAAAATTTGTTTTCAAGGCGAACTGACGATCCGAGGGGAGGCGGTTATTGCATACGCAGATTTTAAAGAGA
>JAVBJY010000034.1:0-7318 GCA_031546735.1 Eubacteriales bacterium | reverse complement strand
ATTCTGCTTCGACCATGTTTATCAATACTACCCCAAATGCAGTGGCAGGAGATGTTGATGTCGTCATCCGGACAACGATTGCCTCTATTTTTGGCTACTTCATTAGCTCAAACTTCGTTAGGAATAAACGGGGATTGATTGATACAAAAAGCGGTGGCGGCAGAAACACATTGGCTGACGCACAAAATCCATTAAACATGCCAAATAATAATTGGCAAGTCATGATCGTTGGTACTTTATGTATATGCTCGATTTTTGTTTTGATCAGCGTGCGATATTTTGCAAACCCGGATGCAACCGAAACGGCAACCCTTTCACAGTTTAGAGACATTATTTGCGGCAGCATTGGCTTTCTAATTGGTATTCCTGCTGACACACAAAAGTGAGCGCAAATTTTGATGTACCCAAAAGCAATACAAGCAGTATCGCAAGGCATGAGGATACCCATGTGTATGCTCAACCGAACCATAGGGAGGTGAATACGATGATTGATAGTAAAGATTTAAACGACCTGCATCCCGCTCTAAAACGCGGTGCCACAGAACTGATCAGACGCATGAAAGAAAAAGGGTATGCCGTTGGCATTTCTTCTACGTACCGCGATTCTGAGCGACAAAACGCCATCTATGCCCAAGGCCGTACAACGCCCGGTGCAATTGTGACGCAGTTAAAAGGCGGTCAAAGCATGCACAACTACAGGCTCGCATTTGATATTTTTCAAAACGTCAAAGGCAAAGAATTTTCTGACAGCGCTTTTTTTAAAACCGCGGGGACGATATGGGAGCAAATGGGTGGCGAATGGGGTGGAAGCTGGACAGGCTTTGTTGATCCATCTCACTTTCAGTTTACAAACGGGCTGACGATATCGCAACTTCAACAAGGATCAACCGTACCACAAAACGCCAAAATGAAGTGGGAGTCGCAAGCCCCTACCGCACAAACCGCAACGCCCCCAACAACGAATTATAAAGTTGTTCGTGTCACTACAACGCTGAATATTCGTAAAGATTCAAATACACAAAGTGCTGTTGTTGGAACACTCAAAAACAATGACATTGTTAAGGTTTCTGATATTAAAAACGGGTTTGCTAAAACTGCTGCTGGATGGGTTAGTCTTCTGTATTTGGAGAAACTGTAACGTACTCGATTATACACGAACAAGCTACGCCGTAGGCAGATAAAGGGCAAGCCGTTCGCTACTCGAATAGCTTGCCCTTTCTCTGCCTACGGCTCACCGCACCATCGAGTTGTTACAGGTCATGTATTCCAAGTTTCGTTGGCTTCATCAAATATCTCATCTACTGTCCGTTCTTTATAAATTTCATCTTGGACTTTTAGATAATCGTTATTCCCATTTGTCAGTAGCCGTAAATATTTAATAAAACCAGCATACCCTAACTCTTTTAAAAGAGCATTGGTTCCTTTTTCAATAAGTACATTATCAGATAGTTCAATACTCGCTACTATCATTTTATGTTCACCTCATTTTGAATAAATTCTACTGGATTGAATAGCTTAATATCATAGCCATGTCTTGCTTGTGAATTATTTATAGCTTTAATAAGTTTATCATCACATGAAATAAAATATTTTGCATCACAATGAACAGCACACGCTACATGTAATGCGTCTTTAGGTTTTACATTTGATACAGACATGAGAAATTTCGCTATATCTCTAATATTTTCTGAAGGCGGTATAATAACCTTACAAGATTTTGACAAAATGCGAATATAATTTTTTCGATCAATAAAAGGATTCTTATTATTCTCATCTTCTAAAATAAAAGACCAGCATAACCTATATCTATCTGTATCAACAAGATTGAAAATCATATCAATTGCAGTTGTTTCAAATCTTATTCTTAGCTGACTTTGGTCGTCAAATATTCGATTATAGATATTCATATCAAAATAAATCATCTTTTACCTCTTCATTCTGCATGAGTTCTCGCTGCATATAATATGTTTCTCTTGGTTCATTACGGTTTTATATGCCAAAAGAAAACAAATTATTTTAAGTATCTATCCACCATGCCTAAAACCTCTTGCGCATCGATCGGTTTCGCAATATGGCCGTTCATCCCCGCGTTCAGACATTCTGCTATATCTTCTTTAAACACGTTGGCCGTCATGGCAATGAGTGGTACTTCTGCTGCATTTGATTTATTTGACATGCGTATTTTTTTTGTAGCACTGATGCCATCCAATTTAGGCATTTGAACATCCATTAAGATCAGGCTATATTTTTCGCCTTGGCTCATGAAAGTATCTACAGCTTCAATGCCGTCACATGCGCAATCAATTTCGATTCCGGTATCCTCAAACAGACCGAGTACAATTTCGCGGTTGATCTCAACATCTTCAACCAGCAGTATGGATTTTCCCTTCCAGTCATATGTTTTGTCATCGCTTTGATTGTTTTCCTCCTCATCGTCTGATCGGTGACCAGCACTCTTGTCTTTTAGCTCTGCAACATGCCCTGGGCATTCTGAACCCCATCCAACTGTAATGTCAAAAATGAAATTCGCACCTTCGCCCGGTTCACTTTGTACGTGAATGTCGCCACCCATCATATTTACAAGCTTTTTAGAAATTGCAAGCCCTAAACCAGTACCACCAAATTCACGTGAAATGCCGCCGTTTGCTTGTTCGAACACTTTAAAAAGACGAAGTTGGTCTTCTGCCGATATGCCGATACCGCTATCTTTTACTTCTATATGAATGACGGAAGCGTCTGCGCTTTGTGGTATTTCACGCACTCGTAACGTTAATGTGCCAAATTCGGGTGTGAACTTTACCGCATTGCCAAGAAGATTAATCAAAACTTGTGACAGTCTGATTCCATCCCCAATCATCTGCCTTGTAAAAACCTCTTTGCATTCGTATTCTAGTTTTTGATGTTTTTGATCGGCCTTTACCTGAATCACGTTGAAAACTCGTTGTATTATTTTATCAAAATCAAATTCAGCGGAATGTATGTCTAACTTATTGGCCTCAATTTTGGACATATCCAAAACGTCATTGATAACATCTAACAGTTGTTTTGATGTGGAATCCACTTTTTCAAGACAGTATTGTATTTTTGTTAGATCTGTCGATTTTTTCGCCATCTGCGTCATCCCGATAATCGCATTCATTGGGGTTCTAATTTCATGGCTCATGCGCGCGAGAAATTCGCTTTTTGCTTTTGTACTCGCAAGCGCATCTTCCTTTGCCAAAATTAGAAGGCTATCCCTTTTTTGCAGTTCTTCTTCCATTGATCGAATTAGTTTTTTCAGAACAAGTATAGCAATCGTGGAAAAAAGTAACGCAAGTACAATCGATATGCAGATCGTTAGCAGTTTTGTTTGCTGATTTGACTCATATAGTGCCTCGCAATCAAACTCCATCCCGATCGCACCTAACACCGTGCCATCCCTTCCATGAACAGGGAAATACGTAACGTATACAATGCCCCATTCTGTATTTAAAATATCGTCCCCCAAAACTGTCTCACCTGCAAGGCATTTTGCAAGTTTGGGAATGATTTCTTGTTCGATTGGCATTCCGACATGCCTAAAATCTTCAGCATCTCTATTCAAACCATCTAAAACATAGATGTACTCACCTTTTTCATTTTTCTTGGCTGTGTACAGATACCGTATATTTGCAATCCGTCTAATTTGATCCATTTGCCGATATGTGGATAAATAAATATCTTTTTTCTCATCTTCAATTGTATTGAGTTGTTTAAAACTGTCTTCATCTATAATATCTTCCACATAGCCATAAACAGTAGCCGCGTCATTTTTTAAATTCTTTATTGTCAGCTTGTTATACTGTGAATAAATTAAAAAATAAAAAGATAACGTGAATGCTAAGGCAAAAAATAAAATGATTAAAGTTGCTTTGAGCTCGAAGTTCTTCCAAAGCGGATTCTTACCTTGTTTTTCCATAAAGCCTCCCCCCTACCCGTTTACCCCAAAATAAGATCACAAACCCGTGCCGTTCGCAGTGCCGATTCGATGGTACTTGGGCATGTATCGGTTCCGTTCAGTTCGTCCACGATGGATTGGATCAAATGCAGTTGAATATTTTCTGGTAGCACAAATGGATGCTCGGTTCTGCCCTCGCTGTTTGTGACAACGACCGGTGTCGTATTGAACAGCGCCAATTCGATTGTACCTTTGTCACCTACAATTTCGATTCGATCTGCCCTTTCCTCTGTTGAAAAGCACCAACTGCCAACGCCGCTGACACCGCTTTTAAATTTGAAACAAGCCGTTACCGTATCCTCTGGCTCGTATAGCTTCGATTGATTTGCACACAGCCCTTTGGCGTCTGTGATTTCGCCCAGTATATAGTCAAGCGCATCGAGAACGTGCACCGCCACATCCATAAATACGCCGCCACCCGAAATAGACGGCTGTATACGCCAACTCGTTCCATCTACTTCATTTGGATAGGGTGGCCTGTGCAGTGTTAGTATGACAAGACGTGGTGCCCCGATGGCGCCACTCTCGATTAATGATTTCACCTTCAAAAATTGTGGCAAGCGACGGCGATAGTAGGCCACAAATCCCTTTACACCCGCCGCTTGTGTCGCCTGTAAAATTTCCATTCCATCGTCGTAGGTAAACGCCACCGGTTTTTCGATGTAGCAATGTTTCTTCTTGCTACACGCAAGAAGCGCGTATTCCTTGTGTGTAGACGGCGGTGTCGCAATGTACACAATGTCTATCGCCGGGTCATTAACCAAATCCGCGGGCGAATCATACACATGCAAAACGTTGTGGCGCTTTGCATAGTCACGCACCTTATCTATATTTCGTGCGGCCACCCCGTGCAACATGGAATGTTCTGCCTTGTATAATGCCGGACCGCTTTTCAGCTCGGTCACATCGCCACAACCAATCATACCCCATCTTATTGTTTTCAAACTAAATCCTCCCTCTTTATCTAACACAAACTATCCCCGTCAACAGGGGAATGAACCGACAGTCGTCAAATGCCCAAGTCCATTATATTATATCCTATTTATGCCATTTTAGCTCAAAATTTTATAATTTTTTTGCCCTCCCACCAGAGGCGCGTTTTTGCTTTTACCGAGAAATCGAGTTGAGCCAGTGTTATATTTACTAACTAACCATGTATAATCTTGTATTCTTTGGATAATCGTATTATAATGATGATACCGCCATATAAAGAGTGGCGTTATGAATCCGGTATAAAAATATTGCATTCGAAAGGGGTTACGATTTATGGCACTCGTTACAACGAAAGACATGTTTAAAAAAGCATTTGAGGGGAAATATGCAATCGGCGCTTTTAACATCAACAACATGGAAATTATCCAAGCGGTTACTTGGGCTTGTAAGGCCAATCATTCTGCCGTTATTCTACAAGTATCCAAAAGCGCGCTTAACTACGCTGGTCCTCTCTATTTAAAAGCAATGGTAGACGCCGCCATCGCAGAGACAGGCATCGACCTTGCACTTCACCTTGACCATGGTCCAGATTTTGAAACATGTAAAGCAGTAATCGAAGCTGGTTTTACCTCTGTTATGTTTGACGGCTCTCATTATGACTACGAAGAAAATATACAAAAGACCATTGAAGTCGTGAAATATGCCCACGACAAAGGCGTTGTTGTCGAAGCCGAACTTGGCAAATTGGCTGGCGTGGAAGATGAAGTCAACGTTTCTGCCGAGCATGCAACGTATACTGACCCTGACCAAGCGCTTGATTTTGTTTCGAGAACGGGCGTTGACTCTTTGGCGATTGCCATTGGCACAAGCCACGGCGCGTACAAATTTAAAGGCGAAGCAAAACTCGACTTTGACAGACTCGAATCAATCGCGTCAAAATTAGACGCCGCTGGCTTTAAGCAATATCCAATCGTGTTGCACGGTGCTTCTTCGGTTGACCCTAAGATGATCGCCCTTTGCAACGAGTACGGTGGCAAACTAGAGGGCGCATCAGGCATTCCTAGCGAAATGCTAAGAAGAGCCGCTGCTTCCGCAGTTTGTAAAATCAACATGGACACAGACATCAGACTGGCCATGACCGCCGGTATCAGAGAGCAATTCGGCAAAAAACCAGAAGCTTTCGACCCAAGAGGCTATCTTGGTGCGGCTAGGGTGTTAATCCAAGAACTTGTATCTGCTAAAATTACAGACGTGTTGGGTTCTGCAAATTCTCTATAAGAAATATTTAACCGCTGTTCATAGCAAATAAAAAATAACAGGTCGACTTCACGAATACATTTTTCGCGAAGTCGACCTGTTATTTTTCCGAACTATTTTATTGTGATTTAAAGCTTTGTTTTAGATCAATTGCCTTTTGCTTGAGCCGCGCGTTGGGCGTTTTTGCCAAAATAACCTTGCCCAAAAACCGCATCGCTTCGCTATCGTTGCCAAATTTTTTCGCAAACACCGCCAAAATATAGGTCAGCGTCAGTTCGTCTAAGCCGCAGATTGGAAACGAATCTACCCCATACGCCACCTGAAATCCCTCGTATGCCGCCTTTAAGTAGTTGGTTTCGTTGGGTTCATCGGCCAAATCTCGGTAAATCCACCCTATTTTCAAGCATATATAGGCTTTCTCGCCAGGCTTGCCACCTTTGTGTATTGAGGAAAGAAGCGCCAGCTTGTATCGTTCAAGCGCGGTTTGGGCATCATATATCTCTGGGTATACTTTCGCCTTAAATTTTGGCGTAATGTTTGCGGTAATTTTCTCGGCCTGCTTGCTTGTGATCTTGCCAAACGTAGAGGAGATCGCGGCGTATCCGCACGCACCACATATAATCACATCATAGTATGCTGGCTGAATTGGTGTGTAAATTGGCTTCAAGTCAATCTCGCTGGAAACATAGCGTAGTTTGCTCGGTCTCGTCGTCTTTGTTTTGAATAATGCATAACACACCGGGCATTCCATCGATTTTTCGTATAAGCTATCGCCCAACGACTCCACAACGTCTGCGCCATTGGCTGAAGATTTTGCAGACTTAGAGACTTCCGGCTTGAATAAATTATCCAAATTAATATTCTCGATCTCATTGTAAATATTTCCTTGGGCCAAAACAATTTCACACCTTTTTAGTTTAATTGTGCCTACACACTGCTTCTGTCTTTGTCATTGCTGCCGCCTACGCGCCTTATCCCGCATTTTTGAATATATCCTTTAGATCTAACGCTCTTTGTTTTAGCCGTTCGTTTACCTCTTTCGAAGTGATGATTTTGCCTAAATACCGCATGGCATCACTGTCATCCCCAAACCGTTTGGCCAAGTTGGCAAGCATATACATCAACGTATATTCGTCTAGCCCACACAAGGGA
>JAVBJY010000217.1:0-3338 GCA_031546735.1 Eubacteriales bacterium | reverse complement strand
CATAGTGCTCGTGATGGCTTAAAATTCCGTTTGCAATGGGCGAAATCCCTTCTGTTAATAGCGCAATCTTATACCCTTTTACCGCATGGTCACAGTTGATGTCGTGGGTATTGGGGGGCATTGCCACAAAACCTACATTTTTCATCTCGCACAAGAGCAATAGTTCATCTACCTCGTTGCTTTTTAATAAAAGTGTCGCCCCCATCTTTGTGGCCAACTGCTTTTTATATTGTATTTCTTCGTCTGTCTCTCGCCCAAGCGCCCTGTACAGCCGACTGAGTTCGCTGTAGTCTTTATTTTCAGCGCTCTCCGTATCCGACAGCTTATTCTTCGCCATGTTTTCCATGGCCGTTCGAACGACCTTCGCCGTGTTCTCCTTGAAAAAAGTCTTGACCGCTACGCCCATCGATACACGAATGGTATAGTCATACTCTTGGTAAGAAGACAGAATCTCACCAATTGAGCGACCGATGGTAACCGCCTCTGCCTCATTCGAACGAAACAGCACGACACCAAACTCGTTGCCACTGGTTCTTGCACAAAAGCCTTTTGCGTCCACGAGCTCTGCCAGTTTTCTGGCCATATAAATAATGATTTTGTCGCCTTCTTTTGTGCCAATTACATTGTTTAAAAATTTCATTCGGTTGATGTTCAGCATCAAAACAGACGCTGGCAGATGATCCTCCGCTAAGGTTTTCAATTTTTCCATAAAGGCGTGTCGGTTATAGATGCCTGTCATATAGTCATAAAAAACCATTTGTTGAAAGCTTTTCGCTTTTTCCTTCATCTCTGTAATGTTATTAAAAAAGACCACGCGCCCTGCATATTTTCCGCCCTCTACAATCTCTCTGTCGTTGATAATGTAGTATGTTTCTTCCTCACCTGCCAGATAAACCTCACAACCGTCTACCTCGTCGAAGGCACAATCTATATGTAATGCTTGCTTTATAAAAATTTCATATTCGTACATCGCGCCGAGTGAAAACCGTTTGAACGCCGCAGGATTTGCGTCTAAAAGCACATCGTTGTAGTCAAAAATAATAATCGGCGTGCTCACTTCATCTACTACTAATTTTTTTGCCATCAGGATCATTCGCGTCGGCTTATAGACGATAAAAGCAATGTATTGGGTGAGGCAGAGCATTGTGATGATGATGTATGCGAATGTAAACATCGTTTTGCCCAACAGCTGCACAGACACCACAAGCACGCTCGCCCCCGACAAAAGAAACGGAAAGAGCATCAGTCCAATTTGGTAGCGGTAGAGCCTAGGTACTTTTAAGTATTCAATCGCCAACAAATATGCACACACAGCAAATAAAATCACGTTGTATCCATTGTATAGGTAGAACAAAACGGTAGGGGCGGCCTCTACCAACCCATACGACAAACCCGTTATATGGATAATAGAAGCAGGTCTCATAAACAAATGATGGGCCTCGTTGGTCAAAGCCATGATAACTGCGGCTATTGGCACAATGGCGACGATAATTTTATTTCTTGTCGTACTATATTTTGTGCGCCCCAAAAATTCTAAATAGGCACCCACATACGCAACCAGTATAAACGCCACACCAGAAATTCTCAATTCGTGAAACAAGATTTTGAATCTGTATTCAGAAATCCAAAGGGACAGCGTATAAAAAACAACGGCACATTCGGTGAAAAAAATAGCCAGAAGAAGATATTTGGCTGACACCTTTTCACGCTTTCTTGCCGTGTCTGCAAAGATGCAGGCGAGTAGCGCAATCGAAAAGATATGTGCGTATAGATATAAGTTACTCATATTCGTTTCTCCTTTGATCTAAGAACCTGTTTAATATCTCGCTTTTGGTGGATTTTGGAGCAAATTTTTTGTTATGCAAGGAAGCGTCGACGACGCATATCCGGAGGAACTCTGCTAGGAGACGCTGACGTAGCAGAACGGAAAATTGGCCCAAAAGACGCAAAATGGAGATATTAAGCAGGTTCTAAAGGCAATGTGATGCTAAACACGGTGCCTTGCCCCAATTTACTACTCACCTCAATCATCCCACCGTGGCTTAAAATAACTTTGTTGGATATATCAAGGCCAAGACCGCTGCCCTCTCCCAATGGTTTTGTTGTAAAAAATGGCACAAAGATTTTTTTTATGTTTTCGGGGCTGATGCCGGTGCCGGTATCTGCGAATTGGATTTGAATTCGGTTGCCCTGTATTTCTTTTATGGTGATGGTCAAGGTGCCGACACCGTTCATGGCGTAGATGGCATTTTGGATAATATTGGTCCACACTTGGGCAAGCTCATCCGAATTGCCCATGATGAGTGGCAAGTTTTCCTCAATGTCTTTTACAACTTCTACACCAGATTTAAGCAAGTTATGATACAAAATCAATATGGTCTCAATATTTTTGACGATATCAAACTTCAAAAATTCTCTTGACGAATTAACGTAGGAATATGATTTCAGCGCAAAAACAATTTTGGCCACTTTATCCGACGCAAACTTGATGCTTTGGGTGCTGTTTAACATCGGTAGCAGGAGCACAGCGTTTTTTAAAATATCCAACATGTTCTCACGCCGAAAGAGATCGATGTTTTTTTCTATTTTTTCGATGCTACATATTTCGAGACGCGCGAGCAGGTCTGTCATTTCCAAGTGACGGTCTATGTTGATGGATTCTAAATAGGCCGCCACTTGCTTCTTGGCACGGCGCATTTCAAGGGTCGAGCGCATTTCTTTAATAGAGGCATTGGATAAGCCGATAATGACGAAAAAGAAGTCCAGATCATCGTCTGAAAAGTCTCTCGTGTTTTTCATCATTTGTTTTAACATCGTATCGGTTGAAGACTCTAGTGTTTCAGACGACGCCTTGATGGCACCGATTGGTGTATTGATTTCATGGGCGACACCCGCAATGAGCTGACCCAATGTGACCATTTTTTCTTTTTGGATGGAATTTGCCTGTGCGTCTTTCAGCTCTTCGTGCAACTCTTCAAGCATCGAATAGTTTTGTATCGAGCGCGCTACAAACAGTTCGAGAGATGAATAAATAACAAAGCCCAAGAAAAATACGTTGGTCAAGAAGGCAAAAATTTGGGCCATGTCTTTATTTTGCGTAAGCACAATCTCTGCAATTGCTTCTAAAAACAAGATGATCACAAACGCTTTAAAAAAATACTGTGCCATCTTTCGATGTACCAAAAACATACTCAGGATGAGCGCAAGAAAAATCCACAAAAAATTTTGTGGCAAAAATCCTCTTGTGAAACCACCAAACGCAAAGTGAACTACAATGGGAAGCGTGAGAAAAAATATGATATAACAATAAGAAGCCGGACGCGATGAGTACTGCCACG
>JAVBJY010000123.1:0-8147 GCA_031546735.1 Eubacteriales bacterium | reverse complement strand
TGACGCCCCATCCCGGCGAAATGTCAAAACTGACAGGCTTTACGATCGAGCAAGTGCTAAAAAATATCATCCAAGTGCCTGAAGCCTTTAGCGCAAAGCATACGGTCACGGTGCTTTTGAAGGACACACGATCGGTCATCGTGGGCACTGACGAACAGGTGTATATCAATTATACCGGTTCGCCGGCGATGGCGAAAGCCGGGTCTGGCGACGTACTGGCCGGTATTATTGGCGGATTTGTCGCCCAAGGAAAAGACGTGTTTGAGGCGGCTGTGTTGGGCGCGTATATCGGCGGTCGTTCGGGAGAGCTTGCGGCGCAGTCGTTGAGCCAATATGGCGTTCTTGCCCAAGATATCGTAAACAGCATCCCGTATGTGTTGAATCGATTTTCTGTGGGGCATTAAGGTAGTGTAAAAAAATAACAAGCCAATTTAGCGAAGAATAGATCGCTAAATTGGCTTGTTATTTTTTTGGAAGTGCTTAACGGCTTGAAGTGGGTTTACGACATCAAAAGCGCCAAAAGCTTGCGTGCTTCTTCCGTCCGAACAGAGCTTCTGGCGAAGCCGACATACTTTTTAGACGTATCAAAGCCAATCGCGTTCTTTAAGTACGTTGTATTTTTGAGAGAAATGGCGTAGGGCATGTTCTCGGGGTACTCTTTCGTGTGGGAGTAGAACAGCGCGCCGTCCTTCCCATAGTGTGCCAAAAGATTTTTGTCTAAAAAAGAGTCTAAGTTGACCAGATAGCCGACTTCAACAAGATAGGGCATATAAAATTCATCAAACACAAGAAGATCGATTTGTTTGCCTGCGTACATGGCAAAGAATTTTTCGCCCATGGCCACTTCGACGGTGGGGTCGGTATCAGAGGAGTAAAAATTATACACCTTCACGTCGTATTTTTTATCCGTTGCAAAGCGGTCGGTCAATGTCGTACGAAGCAATTGGGTTTTGTCGTCTTGTATGTAATCCCCAAAGAATGTAACGCCAGAATAGATCTTTTTCTCTCGGTGGGCGACGGCGTTGTATGTAAAGGCGCAAACCGTCGCGAGGACAATTACCGTGATAAAAAAAGGACCACTGTAATAATCCCATATATATTGTAGCTTATGCTTGAATGTCAGTTCTTTAAACTCTTCGTGTAGCTGTAGTCGTAGCCGTATCAAGTGTGATCCTCCTCTGATGTGATGGAACCGAGTTTTGTAAGCGCGCGGGGGATGGCATCCTTTGCGTTTTTCCAAGGCTCATCTTTGTAGCGATAATCGTATTTGTTAATGAACCAGTCCAAATCCTCTTCCAACGTTTTCAAATGTGTTAGTTGGAGTGGGAGGATGAACTTTAAAAATTCGGCATGGTGTTGGCCGCTTAATTTGCGCGCCGCCTCGTCGAGTATGGTGGAAAAATGCTCCAAGCAGAAGCCGCTCGACTGCTCGATAAGCGGGATGAGTTCTTTGTCTGCCTTCCATAAATAAAAGAATGTATCTACATAGCGATCGAAAGTGATTTTAATTTTATTGCAAATATAACAGGATTTGTTTATAGTATGAATGTGCTTTTGAATTTTATCAGGTTCATTCTTTTTAAACGGATTTTTTTTTGCGTGCAGATTTTCATTTGCCAAACGATTTAGGTCATGGTTGATTTGTTGAAGGTGGGTGTGAAGGATGAGCGCCAAGCCCAACCGATTTTGTTTGCTAAACATTTTTTTGTAGTGGTCTTGGCAGAACCCGATCTTGTTGGTCTCCATGCGGATATCGTCTTGCATATAGCTTGGCCCCATCATGTACTCGGTTGCGTCAAAATCCAGTTTGTCATACATCGCACAAAAAGGGCATGCGCTATCCGCTTTTAACGCATCAATAACAGGAATTGTATAGAGCTGTTCCTTCAAAAAATCATCTCCCAAAAAGTTTGCTCTGCAAACTTTTAATCTTATTAACAAGATTAGTATATCATATATTCAGAAATAGGCATAGGAGTTTCAAAAAAATGAAGTATTATGACGATGGAAACAAAACAATTGTAGAAGGGTATGACAGTTTTCATATCCAAGAGATTTTAGAATGCGGGCAATGCTTTCGCTTTGAGAAAATCAGCAACGACGCATATGACATCATGGCTCATCGCAAAAAAATAACGGTGACCCAACAGCAAGACCATATTGTGTTTGAATCGGTTACAAAGCAGGAATTTGAGACGATATGGATGCATTATTTTGATTTTGACACAGACTATCGGCAGGTGAAAGCCACCCTGTGGGAAAAAGATTTGGTCATTCGAGACGCCATTGAATACGCGCCAGGCATTCGCATTTTGAACCAAGACCCGTGGGAGTGTTTGCTGTCCTTTATCATTTCACAAAACAACCGCATCCCCCGTATCAAGCAAATCATACAAAACATCAGCGAGAAATACGGCGACAATGGCACTTGCTTTCCAACGCCAATGCAAATGGCGGGGCTTTGCGAGGAAGAACTGAAATTGTGCAAAACAGGGTTTCGCGCCGCCTATATGATTGATGCCGCGCAAAAAGTATCGACAAGCGCGCTTGATTTGAACGGGTTAAATGCCCTTGAAACAACAGAAGCAAGAAAACAGTTGATGACAGTAAAAGGCATAGGCCCCAAGGTTTCGGATTGCATCTTGCTCTTTGCATTTGGCAGGCGAGAGGTTTTTCCGACGGACGTGTGGGTGAAGCGTGTGATGGAGCATTTTTATTTCCACGGAAATGAAACGAGTATCGAGCACATTCATGAACTGGCGTACAAAAAATTTGGCGAGCAGGCCGGGATTGCCCAACAATATTTGTTTCACTATGCAAGATGCAACGCGATACTTTAAATTCAAAGCTGTCAAGGAAAGGAAATAAAACGACATGTTAGGTACAATTGTGAATACAATCGCGATTATCTTTGGCACTTTGTTTGGCATACTGATCAAGGGCGGGCTAAAGGTAAAATACCAAGTCATCGTGAAACAGGCAGTCGGTTTGGCGGTCTTGTTTTTGGGGGCAAGCAGTGCCATTGGCAAGATGACTTTGCCCGAGGCAAATCCACTTTTGTTTATTATCAGCCTCATCATCGGCGGCATCGTGGGAACGCTTCTTGATATCGAAGGGAAGCTGGCGAAGCTAGGGGATTGCTTGCAAAGCAAATTTGGCGGTGGCAAGAGCACAATCTCAAAAGCGTTTGTTACGTCTAGTTTGCTGTTTTGTGTCGGAACGATGGCCATATTGGGCTCTCTGGAGAGCGGCATACAAGGGGTGCACAATACGTTGTTTGCAAAATCGGTGCTAGACGGCGTGATGTCGGTTGTGTTGGCTTCGTCGTTGGGCATCGGCGTCATTCTGTCGGCTGTCACGGTGTTTGTATACCAAGGCACCATCACGCTTCTCGCCGCATACATAGGACCATTTTTAACAAATGATATGATTAGAGAGATTTCGATTGTGGGGGGGATATTAATCACCGGGCTTGGCCTTGATGTATTAGAAATTAAAACAGTCAGCGTCGGCAATCTGCTGCCGGCAATCTTGGTGCCAGTTATTTATTACGCGATTGTATAAGAGCCGATGGCTTCCTCGTCGCGGCACTTCATGAATTGCGGTTAAAAGTTCGCCTTGCGAACTTTTTTATTGCATAAATTTATGCATGGTGGTATAATGCTTCTAGGAAAAAAAGGAATTTTTGTGAAGAGTGGGTTTTGCCCACTCTTATGTTTTGTCTACGCACAGGAAGGGGTGAACAGATGAAGTCAAAAAATATAGCAGAGACGATAGAAGAATTTTTAAATCCAATGATGGAAGAGCATGCATTTGAACTGGTCGAAGTAGATTTTGCCAAAGAAGGGTCAAACTGGTATTTGCGTGTCTATTTAGACAAAGAGGGCGGCATTACGATAGAAGATTGCGAGCTTGTCAGCCGTGGACTCGAAAAAATAATGGACGAACATGACCCAATAGAACAGCCCTATATATTAGAAGTCAGTTCACCAGGCATCGACCGTGCGTTAAAAACAGAAAAAGATTTCAAAAAATATGCAGGGCGAACAGTAGAACTTAGACTGTTTAAACCGATAGACAGCAGAAAAGAGTTTCAGGGCACATTGGTCGGTCTTATAGACGGTGCCATTGTCATCACGGAAGAAGGCCAAGAGCTTACGTTTCCGAAAAAAAGCGTTTCAAACTGTAAATTGTCTGTCGTGTTTTAGAAACGTTTCTTAAAAACGTGGTGCAGCATAAGAACCAATAGAACTTTAGTAGAGGAGGTTTTTCAACAAATGGCTGCCAAGTCATCAGAATTGATAGAGGCATTAAAAATCATTGAAAAAGAAAAAGGCATCGAAAAGGAAGTTATTTATGAAGCAATAGAAACGTAATAGATAACGGCCTGTAAGAAAAATTTTGGCACATCACAAAACATTAAAATCAATATGGACAGAACGACAGGTGATGTGCAAGTGTTCGCCCAAAAGGAAGTCGTAGAGGAAGTGACAGATCCGTTTTTGCAGATCAGTCTCGCGGATGTGCGGGCAATCAATCCGGTTTATGCCGTGGGCGATATTGTCGACATCGTTGTTACGCCAAGAAATTTTGGCCGAATCTCGGCGCAAACGGCGAAACAAGTTGTCGTGCAGAAATTTCGTGAGGCAGAACGCGAGAAGTTGTTTAACGAGTACATTGTAAAAGAAAGAGACATCGACACCGGCATTGTTCAGCGAACAGACAGGAAAAACGTTGTCATATCGTTGGGCAAGATTGATGCGATATTGCCCCAAAATGAACAAATACCGGGCGAGCAGTATAATTTTAACGACAGAATGAAAGTCTATATAGTAGAGGTAAAGCAAACAACGAAGGGTCCACAGATTACGGTTTCGAGAACGCATGTAGAATTGGTGAAAAGGCTTTTCGAGCTAGAAGTACCCGAAGTGTACGACGGAACGGTAGAAATCAAAAACATTTCCAGAGAAGCTGGCAGTCGAACAAAGCTTGCTGTGCATGCAAAAAATGAAAATGTCGATCCTGTAGGCGCGTGCGTCGGTCAAAACGGTAGCCGTGTCAATGTCATTGTCAATGAGTTGCAGGGCGAAAAAATCGATATTATCACATGGAGCAGTGACCCAGCCTCCTTTATCGCCTCCGCTCTAAGCCCATCGAAAGTCGTGGCGGTTGAAATCGTAAAGACAGATACAGAGCAAGTGGCGCGGGTTGTCGTGCCGGATAGCCAACTGTCTTTGGCCATTGGCAAAGAAGGGCAGAACGTTCGTCTGGCGGCGCGGTTGACCGGTTGGAAAATCGACATTAAAAGTGAATCACAGGCAAGATTAACAAATTTTATAGACTTTGGTAGACATGAGCAAGAGAGCGCACAGGGCATTGTCGAAGATGCATACGACGAACCCCTTGACGAATTTGTTGAAGAGTAAAGAGTAGACTAGACTGGTGAAGATATGAAGCAGCGAAAAATTCCTCTTAGAAAATGCACAGGTTGTCAGGAAATGAAAAACAAAAAAGAACTTGTTAGAGTGGTCAGAAATGATGCAGGCGAAATATCCTTAGACTTTACAGGCAAGAAGGCGGGACGTGGCGCATATATTTGCCCAAACCTAGAATGCCTTACAAAAGCCACAAAAAGTAGAGGCTTAGAACGTTCTTTTAAATCGCCTGTAAGCAAAGATGTATACGAAGCACTTAGAGCGGAGCTTACACAGAATGGATAAAAAAATATTGTCAATGTTGTCGATTTCAAAACGCGCAGGCAAAGTGGTGGCGGGTGAACTCTCGTGTGAAAAGGCGTTGCAGGCGAAAAAAGCAAAGCTTGTGCTTATAGGGGTGGATGCCTCCCAAAACACGAAGAAAAAATTCGTAAACAAGTCGTTGTTTTACAAAGTGCCTTGCTATGAGCTGTTTGACAAAGAAACGTTGAGCCACGCGATTGGTACAGAGAACAAGGTCGTTTTTGCTGTAACAGACGAAGGTCTGGCGCAAAAATTGATTGAACACATACAGGCAGGGCAATATAAAGCGAGTCAAGAGGCAATGATATAGGCAACAGCATGGAATAACGAAATGGATAAATTCATATAAAATGTATAGGTGAACATGAAACGAAATAGGAGGTGGAACATTTGCCTAAAAAAAGAATACATGAATTAGCAAAAGATTTAGATGTCAGCACGAAAGATGTAATGGAAAAACTGAAAGAACTTCACATTGATGCCAAAAACCATATGAGTTCGATTGCAGAATCGGATGAACAAAAGGTGTCGGCTCATTTTAAACCACACACTACAAAACCGACTGAAAACGTAAAACCTGCCGAAACATCACAGGTGCAACAGGTGCGACCAGAAGGTGAACAAGTGAAGAAAGAGTTCACAAGTAGACCACAGGATACAAGCGCGCCACGTAAGCCAAGTGGCGAAGGCCAACGGACAGAAGGCCAGACAAGTCAAGGTCAGCGTCCACAAGGCAGTTCAAATTACCAAGGACAACGCCCACAAGGCAGTTCGAATTATCAAGGACAACGCCCACAAGGACAGGGTACGTCAGGTCAAAGTACACCAGAGCAAGGCGCACAGGGACAAGGCACACAAGGGCAAAATCGCCCACAGGGCAGTTCAAATTACCAAGGGCAACGTCCACAAGGCAGTTCAAATTACCAAGGGCAACGCCCACAAGGCAGTTCAAATTACCAAGGCCAACGTCCACAGGGACAAGGCGCACAAGGTCAAGGGACACAAGGCAGTTCGAATTACCAAGGACAACGTCCACAAGGCAGCTCAAATTACCAAGGGCAACGCCCACAAGGCAGTTCGAATTACCAAGGGCAACGTCCACAAGGCAGTTCGAATTACCAAGGCCAACGTCCGCAAGGGCAGGGGGCACAAGGTGGTGGTTCTAACTATCAAGGGCAGCGTCCACAAGGCACGTCTGGCACTTCACAACAGGGTCAACGCCCACAAAGCCCGAAACCACAAGGTAGCCAAGGGCAAAGAACCCAGAACAGACCAGGTCAAAAACCACAAAATCAATTCCAGAACAACAGATCAAGAAAGCCACAAAACGGAAAAGCAACCAATTTGGTGCACCCAGCACAAATTGAAAAGCCAAAACCAATCGAGCCAGAAATCAAACTCATTCAACTTCCGCTTACAATTAGTGTAAAAGAACTGTCCGAAAAAATGGGCAAAAAGGCGGCAGAGCTTGTAAAATTGTTGATGAAAGACGGCATGATGGTTACCATTAACCAACAGATCGATTTTGAAATGGCGTCTAGTATTGCCGAAAAATTTGATATTTTGGTAGAAGTGGCAGAAGAGATTGATATATTAGAAGAAGCGTTTAAAGAAGACGAAGACGATGTGGAGGAAATGAAAGAACGTCCACCAGTTGTCGTTGTCATGGGACACGTTGACCACGGCAAAACCTCTCTCTTAGATGCCATCAAGAAAAGCAAAGTGACCGAAAAAGAGGCAGGCGGCATCACCCAGCACATTGGTGCTTACACAGTTGCCATCGGCAATAAGCCAATCACGTTTTTGGATACACCGGGGCATGAAGCGTTTACAGCCATGCGTATGAGAGGTGCACAGATTACAGATATCGCAGTTTTGGTTGTAGCGGCGGATGACGGCGTTATGCCACAGACGATTGAGGCGATTAACCATGCAAAAGCGGCTGGTGTCGACATTATCGTCGCCATCAATAAAATCGACAAACCAAGTGCAAATCCAGATCGAGTAAAGCAAGAGTTGGTTGAATACGGACTCGTTGCAGAAGATTGGGGCGGCGATACCATATGCGTGCCTGTATCTGCAATCAACAACGAAGGACTTGACCATCTTCTCGAAATGATTATCCTCGTGTCCGAGATGAAAGAGTTAAAAGCCAACCCGAACAAGAGTGCAAGAGGTACGGTTATCGAGGCAGAACTTGACAAAGGCCGTGGACCAGTTGCCACGATCTTGGTGCAACATGGTACGCTTAAAGTCGGTGATTCTGTTGTCGCAGGCGGTACCTATGGCAAAGTAAGAGCGATGATCGACGACAAGGGCAAGAAGCTGAAAAAAGCAGGCCCGTCTATACCGGTTGAAATCATCGGTTTGTCTGAAGTGCCGCAAGCGGGCGATATGTTTTATGTTGCA